>JAYURF010000303.1:0-4608 GCA_043756365.1 Acidimicrobiales bacterium | reverse complement strand
CCCTCAAGGCCAGGGCTGCTGCCGGTGGCCAGTCGCTCCAGGCGTACATGTTGGAAGCGGCGAAGCGGACCGCCGCGGTCGGTTCGATGCAGGAGTGGGTCGAGTCTGTCGCGCGGCGTCAGGCGACGTGGGCGGTGGAAGGTACCACCCCGAACCTGTCGGTCGAAGACATCCTCGCGGCAATCGACGACCGTACGTGAAGGTCAGCGTTGTCGACACCTCCGCCGTGGTCCGGGCGCTCGTCGAGGGCGGGGTAGTCCTTCGCCGCATGGCTGATCCCGGAGAGGTGTTTGCTGCGCCGACGCACCTTGACGCAGAAGTAGGCCACGCGTTGCGCGGCCTGACGAGAGGCCACTTGATCAGTGCCAGCCAGGGTGCCGAGTGCCTCGGCGATCTCCGCGATCTTGCGTTGCTCCGAATCCCATTGGTCGGGTTACTGGACCGGGCCTGGGAGTTGCGTGACAACGCAACGTTCTACGATGCACTGTTCGTGTCGTTGGCCGAGCGCCTCGGATGCAGTCTGCTCACGAGCGACGCCAAGTTCGCCGGTCTCCCAGGGCTGCGCTGCACCATCGAACGCCTGTAATCCGGCGCAGGTCGTTCTGGTCACGCGAATCCGGCTCAGCGCCGGGATCGCGTGACCAGAACGAGCAGCGCCCGGTCGAGCCCATTTCAGGCGGGGGACTTCTGGGTGCCGACTTTGAGGTCGCGGAACGGCGACTTCGAATCGATCCCGGTGTCCTTGGGCAACCCGAGCACGCGTTCGCCGACGATGTTGCGCATCACTTCGTCGCTGCCGCCGGCGATGCGCCCGCCCGGTGCGCCGAGGATCAACTGGCTCCACGCGTACGTCCCCCACTCGCCCGAGTCGGCGATCAACCGCGGTCCGAGCACCTTCGACAGGAACGCCCCGAGACGCAGTGTGTTCAGCGTCCCGGCGAGCTTGGCGATGCTCATCTCCGGTCCGGGCAGTTGACCGGCTTTGATCTTGTCCATCGCCCGCTGGTTGTTGTACCCCGCGACCCGCTGGTGGATCACCAGGTTGGCGAGGTCGTTGCGGATGATCGGATCGTCGTTGAGCCCGAACGCCTTGACCATCTCGATCACCCGGCCGTAGATGTTGATGCCCCCACCGCCACCGCCCGCGCCGATCGCGGCGCGCTCGTTCATCAGCGTGGTGAGCGCCACGTTCCAACCGTTGTTGACATCGCCGAGGCGGTGGTCGTCTGGCACGCGTACCTCGTGGAAGAACACCTCGTTGAAGCTGGCCCCGCCGGTCATCTGGCGCAGCGGGCGGATCTCCACACCGGGCGCACGCATGTCGACGATGAACCCGGTGAGACCCTTGTGCTTGGGAAGGTCCACGTCGGTGCGGGCGATGATCTCGCCGATATCGCTGTTCTGCGCTCCGGTGGTCCACACCTTCTGGCCGGTGATCACCCATTCGTCACCGTCGCGTTCGGCCTTGGTCTGCAAGCTGGCCAGGTCGCTGCCGGCGCCGGGCTCGCTGAACAACTGGCACCCGATCAGGTCACCGCGGTACATCTTGGTGAGGTACAGGTCCTTTGCGGTCTCGCTGCCATGGGCGAGGAACGTCGGCGCCACCATCCCGAGGCCGATCGTGAACGCAGCCTGGTTCGGCACCTGATACTGAGCTTCGAGGCTGTTCCACAGCCGCTCGTAGGAGTTGGGGAGCTCGCTCCCGCCGTACTTCGTCGGCCCGGTGATCCATCCGAAACCGGCGTCGAACTTCTTCGCCCGCCACGCCTGTGCGGCGCGCACGTCGGCCAGTTCGGTCTCGCGGTCGCGCTCTTCGAACATCGCCACCTTGTCGGAGCCCTCGCCCCACACGAACTTCTTCTCGGCCGACTTCTTCACGGCATTGGCGTCGAGGAACGCCCGCGCGTGCTGCTCAAACGCGTCGAGAGAGATATCGGCCATGGGGGAGCTCCTTGCGAACAGTGCGAACGTCGCGTCACCAAACGCGATATGCCGAACGTAGTTCTGCTTGAACCGCAGGGGCGACTCGGTGGAGCGGTGCCGTGTCGAAAAAGCCACCGCCACGGTGGCTTTTTCGACACGCGGCTGCTCCAGCGATAGAGGCTGTGGCGTCGCACGCCGCTGGTGCCCTCGGTGTCAGAGCCAGTCGCGGCGGCGGAAGATGTGGTGCAGCGACATGCTCAGCGCCAACATCATCCCGAGGGCCATCGGGTAGCCGAGGTACCAGGTGAGCTCGGGCATGTGCTCGAAGTTCATCCCGTAGATGCCGGCGATGAGGGTGGCCCCGAACACGATTGCGCCCCACGCAGTGAGCTGCTTCATCACCAGGTTCATCTGGTTCGACATCACCGCCAGGTGGGCATCGACCGCGTTGCCGACGAGCTCGCGTAGTTCGTCGATCGCGTCCACGGCGCGCAGTGCCTTGTCGTACAGGTCTCGGCTGAGCGTGAGCGCCTCGCCCTTCACGCCCGGCACCTCCTGGCGGGCGATCGCGTTGAGCACTTCACGCAATGGCGACACCACCCGGCGCAGCTGCAACAGGTCGCGGCGCAGGCTGAACAGCTGCTCCTGAATCGCCCGTTCGGTCTTCGCGGTCTCGCTGAAGATCGACTCCTCGACCGCTTCGATGCGGTCCTCGATCACGTCGGTGCGGTCGAAGTACCCGTCGATCAAGGTGTCCAAGATGGTCAGCAGCAGCATCGCCGACGACGGAGCGGTGGCGAACTGACGCTCGAAGCGCTCGATCATCGGTGCCGTCTTCCACTCCTGGGCGTTGTCGTCGTGACGGCGCACCGTGACCAGCCACGTGGGGCCGAGGTACATGTCGATCTCGGCCAGTGTCGACGAGAACGCCACCAGGTAGGCATGGTCGTCGTAGCGTTGCAACGTGGGGCGGGCGGCGCGGCGCGTGGTCTCGTCGAAGGTGCGTTCGTGGAGGTGGAACTGGGTGATGATCTGGGCGAGATCGGCCTCGGTCGCATCGACGATGTCGATCCATTCCACGTCGCCGTAGCAGTGTGTGGTCAACATGATTCCCGAGCGTACGCGGCCTGCAGGTAGCGTCTCGGGCATGGGCCAGATGGTGAACGTGACCGAGAAGCCGAGTTCGATCCCCGGGGTTGTCCGGTTCGAAGCCAACCGCACCTTCACCGGTCAGGGCCACGAGCGGTTCGGCTCGAGCGCCGAAGCCGTCGGCCCGCGCCCCGCCGCCGAACTGGCCCGGCGGTTGTTCGCCACCGGTCGGGTCGAGGGTGTGCACATGTACAGCAACATGATCACCGTCAACCTCGAGCGCGGCTTCGGCTCCGAGGGGTTGTACGACATCGTTCGCGAGCTGTACCAGTACTGGAAGCCGGGCATGGAACCGGCGGTGTTCGTCGACGAAGCACCCGTCGATGATTCTGGAGCGGCTGTCGATGCCGGCACTGATGCCGGCGCGGCCGCCGGCGGTGGCGTGCAGTCGGAGTACACCCGGCGTGTGCCGGCGGATTTGATCGAACGCAGCCGGGCGGCCTTGGCCAAGTGGAAAGCCGAGCACTGAACATCGACCTCGCCCTGGCGTAACGAACAAGTGTTCGACTACGCTGGGTGGAATGGTCGGCACGCACACAGTCCAAGCGGCGCTCGTTGCGCGAGTGTCGCCGGGGGCGATGGCTGCGGAACGCACCCTGGCGGTGCATCCCGGGTTGACCACACTGTTCCCCGAGGGGCTGGCGAGGGGAACCACCGTGTTGTGCGCCGGTGGTGCAGCCACGTCGATGGCGACGCTGCTGTCAGCCGGTGCTGTCGGTGGGGGTGCTTGGGTCGGGGTAGCCGGGCTGCCCACGTTCGGGGTGCAGGCCTGCCGTGAAGCCGGTGTGCCGTCCGAGCGGGTGGTGCTCGTCCGCGAGCCGCCCACCACGCCCTTCGACGACGGCACCTGGGGGCAGGTGCTGGGCGCGCTCGTCGACGGGTTCGAGATCGTGATCTTCGGTGCGGCCACCAGCTTGCGCGCCGGTACGGCTCGGCGGTTGCAGGCCCGGCTGCAGACGCGAGGTGCCGTGCTGGTGGTGGTGGGCGATGCAGGTCCGTTTGCCTGCGACCAGCGGCTTGCGGGAGTCGCCGAGTGGGGCGGCCTCGGCGACGGTCATGGTCATCTGGCGACACGCCAGGTTCACCTCACCCTCGATGGCCGCCGACAGCAGCGACCACGCCACGACACCATCTGGTATCCCGGCCCGACCGGAGCCATCACCCCGGTCGCTCCGGCTGCTCCGGTTGGCGCGGTTGCGTCGTTGCAGCGCACCGGCTGACTGGCATGGCCCCAGCGCGTCTGGTCGTGGTGCAGTGCCCGCAGTGGTCGGTGGTCGCTGCGGGATGTGCCGTCGGCGAGGCGGTTGCAGTTATCCACGCCAACCGGGTCGTGGCCAGATCGAACGTGGCGGCGGCTGCGGGGGTGCGCGTGGGGCAACGCCGGCGAGAGGCGCAGTCCCGATGCCCGCAGGTGCACGTGGTCGATCATGATCCGGGTCGCGATGCCCGGGCGTTCAACAAGGTGGTCGACGCAATCGCCGACCTGGTGCCCCGGCTCGAGTTGACGATGCCGGGCACGCTCGCCTTCGCCGTGCG
>JAYURF010000302.1:0-4610 GCA_043756365.1 Acidimicrobiales bacterium | reverse complement strand
TCATTCCCGTCGACGATCCCGCCGACGAGCGACTGGCCCCGTTCCGGCTCAACGAGCGTGGCCTCTCCAACCGCATCCAACGCCGCGACGACGCCGGTGCCGGATGGTTCATCGCCGAAGGCGACCTGGTGGTCGAGCGCGCCCTCGCTGCTGGCTGCACACCCGTGGTGGCATTGGTCGACGACCTCCGCCCGCCGCCGGTCGCCCATGTGCTGGCGACCACGGTGACGGTGTATGCCGGTGGCGAGCGGGTCCGTTCGATGGTCACCCAACTGGGCGTACCGAACGCCGTGATCGCAATCTTCCAACGGCCGCCCCGGCCGAGCGTGACCGAACTCGCAGCTCGCTCGCGGCGGCTCGTCGTCGCGGAGGCGGTCGACAACCCGGCCAACATCGGTGCGATCGTACGCAACGCGGCCGGCCTCGGATGGGACGGACTGGTGCTCGACACCACCAGCGCCGATCCGCTGGCGCGCCGTTCGACCCGCGTCTCGATGGGGCATTCCACGGCGTTCCCCCATGCCCGGACGCCCGACATCGTCGCCGCGCTGCGGACCCTCATCGACGGCGGATTTGTCGTGGTTGCCATGGCGATCGACGGCGACATCGACATCGGCGCGATCACCGCCAACCTCGGCGGACACCCCGATCGGCTCGCCGTGTGCATCGGTGCCGAGCGAGCCGGGCTGAGCGCCGAAGCGCTCGCCTGCGCCACCTACCGGGCGCGGATCACCATGCACGCCGGCATCGACTCGCTCAACGTTGCCGCCGCCACAGCAATCGCCTGCCACGCCCTCGCCTGATCAAATCCGGCGAGCTCAGATTCGTTCCCAGTAACGGCGCAGTTCCCAGTCGGTGACGGTGTGGTTGAACGCCTCCCACTCGGCTTTGGCCATGGTGAGGATGTGATGGTGCACGTCGTCGCCGAAGCACTCGCGGGCGATCGACGAGCCCTCCCACAGTGCGATCGCGTCGGGCAGGTTCCAGGGGATGCGGTCGATGTCCGCAGCCTCGTAACCGTTGCCGGCATAGGGTTCACCGAGGGGCAGGTCGTGTTCGATGCCGTACAGCCCGCCCGCAAGCGTGCCCGCAAACGCGAAGTAGCTGTTGGCGTCGCTGCCCGGGATGCGGCATTCCACCCGGGTACCAGCGCCGTGGCCGACGAGGCGGTAGCCGAGGGTGCGGTTGTCGACGCCCCAACCGATCCCCGTCGGTGCCCACGACCCGAGCTGGAACCGCTTGTAGCTGTTGATCGTGGGTGCCCACAGCAAACTGAACTCGCGGGCGGTGGCGATCAGCCCGGCCAGGTAGTGCTGAAACAACGGGCTCATGTGGTGGGCGTCCTCGTGGTCGCCTGCGAACAGCGCCGTCTGCCCATCGAGGCTCCACAGGCTGGAGTGGATGTGGCACGACGACCCGGTGTCGTTGAAGTCGTACTTGGCCATGAAGCTCACCGAACGCCCGTTGAAGTGGGCGATCTCCTTGGCCGCGTTCTTGTACACGCTGTTGCGGTCAGCCATCTCCACTGCTGTGGTGTAGTCGAGGTTGATCTCGTGTTGCCCCTTGCCCGCCTCGCCCTTGCTGAACTCCACCGGCACACCCGCCGCCTCGAGCCCACGGCGGATCTGGCCGAGGATGTACTCGTCCTTGGTGGTCTGCAACACGTGGTAGTCCTCGAGCCATGGTGAATGCGGGCGCAGGTCGCGGTAGCCCTTCTCGTGGGCCTCGTCGTAGGTGTCTTTGAACAGATAGAACTCGATCTCGCTGGCCACCATCGGCAAGAACCCCAACGCTGCAGCCTTGTCCACCTGGCGACGCAGCACGGTGCGCGGGGCCACCTCGATCAGCTCGCCGCTGTCCACGTCGAATAGGTCACACATGACCATCGCGGTCTTGTCGACCCACGGCGTGATCCGCACCGTGGCCCAATCGGCCTTGGCCAACATGTCGCCGTAGCCCTGCTCGTAGCTGGTGAACCGGTACCCGGGAACCGGGTTGTTGTCGAGGTCGCAGGCGATCAGATAGTCGCAGTTCTCGGTGCCGTCATCGGCGACGTGCTCGAGGAAGAACCGCCCGGTGGTGCGTTTGCCGACCAGGCGACCCTGCAGGTCCGGGAACACCATCAAAACGGTGTCGATCTCGTCTCGCCGGATCAGATCCTCGAGGTCAGAACGGGAGACGTGCGTGCGAGATGGCATGAGCTGTGACTGTAGATCCATCCGCGCACGACGGCCGATGTCACGGGGCCGACAGCCCAGGTCTCACACCGCCTCGAACGCGGCGATCTCGGTGCGCAGTTGCGCCAGCCCGACCGGGCCGAGCGAGAGGGCGAACGTGTGGAACCGACGCAGATCGAAGCGTGCCCCGAGCCGGGAGCGGGCATCGGCCCGCGCCGCCAGCCACTCTCGCTCGCCGATCTTGTAGCTGATCGCCTGGGCCGGCCATCCGAGGTAGCGGTCGATCTCGCTGCGCAGGAACTCGTCACCCTGACCGGTTTCGCTGATGATGAACTCGAGCGCAAGCTCGGCGTTCCACACCTCGCCGGCATGGAATGCTGTGCCGTCGGTCAGCGTGGTGCCTGCGGGGATGCGGTAGCCGAGGTGCATCCCGATGTCGATGATCACCCGTACCGCGCGCAACTGCTGCCCGCACAGGAAGCCCAACCGGTGGTCGTGGTTGTCGAACCAGCCGAGCTCGTCACACAACCGTTCGGCATACAACGCCCACCCCTCGCCATGCCCCGACACGAACGCGCCACGCTGGAACCGCGACAGATGGTCGGCCTGCAACCTGGTGTAGCCGATCTGCAGATGGTGGCCGGGGACCGACTCGTGGTAGCAGGTGGTCACATCGCCCCATGTCGCGAACTCGGTGCGCCCGAGGGTGGGATACCACGTGCGTCCGGGGCGGGCGAAGTCCTCCGAGGGGCCCGTGTAGTACGGGGCCGCCGCCGAACCCTCCGGTGGGATATGCGTCTCGCAGCGATTCATCACCTCGGGGATGTCGAAGTGGGCTGCGCTGCGGCGCAGAGCCTCGTCGGTGGTGGCCTGCAACCACGCGCGGTACGCGTCGACACCGCGTACGAGCCTGGCAGGGTCGGTATCGAGGAGGTGGCGCACCTCGGCGAAGCCCGCGCCGGGGACGATCTGTTCGCACACCTTGCCCATCTCGGCGCGCAGCGTGGCGTACTCGTGCCACGCCCACTCGTACATCTCGCGCGGGTCGAGGTCGGCACCGTTCATCGTCCGCGAGCTCGCTGCGTACCGCTCGGGCCCGCAGGCATCGACCGGTGTGGCATCCGCGAGATACTCACCGCGCAGGTAGCGCGCCATCGACGCGTAGGCCTGGACCGCCGCACCGGCGCCCTGCTCGACCAACTCGACCGTTCCGGCATCGAGGGTGCCGCCGGGGCCTGCGCCGGCCCGGGCCTCGGTGGTCAGCGAATCGAACCAACGGTCATCGGCCCACTGCGCACACTGTGCCGCGACCGCCTCCACCTGGCGGCGCGAGGCGACGACGCCGGCGTTGCGGCCGACATCGAGGGTGCGTTGCAGGCCGCCGAGTGCGGCCGGGATCGCGGTCAGCCGTGCGGCGATGTTCTGCCAGGCCCCGTCGCCGTTGCGGTCCATCAGATCGAACACCGACCGGATCGCACTGAACGGCGCAGCCAACGCCCGGACCGGGCGCATCCACTCACCCGTGTCGTGCAACGCCAACGCCGATTCGAACCGTTCGGTCATGAAATCTTTCGCCAACCGGTCATCAGGCGACGCTGCCCCGAGCCTGCCGAGTTCGACCACGGTACGGCGGAGGTGATCGGCACGAGCCTCGATCGCCTCGGGCGAATAGTCGGTCATCAGATGGTCGAAGCCGTCGATGCCGCGGTTGGTGGCCGACAGCGGATCAAGCGCTGACGACTCGTCGACGAAATGGTCAGCGAGTTGAAAAATCGGCGAGTTCTCTGGCGTTGGCGCGGACATCATCGCCGGAGCGTAAACCCGATTCAGGCCTTCTTCTTGACTGCTTCCTTCGCGGGCTTCAGAACGCCTTTGGACAGTGCCTCGTCGAGGTAGTGCTCGGCGTCCTCGGCACTGACCTTCAACGCCGGGGCGATCTCGCTGATCAGGTTGATCCGGGCCCGGTCGTACATGGTGCGCTCGGCAGCCGACAGCGAAGCGTCGCGGTTGCGCGCCGCCAGGTTCCGCACGACTTCGGCCACCTGGTACACGTCGCCGCTCTTCAGCTTCTCCTGATGGTTCTTGAACCGCCGACTCCAGTTACTGGGCACGCGTGGATCGGCCTTCGACAGCACCGATACGAGGTCTTCGAGTTCGTCGCTCGACACCGGGGGACGCACGCCAACCTCGCTGGCCTTCGATGTCGGTACCGACAGCGTCATCTCGTTGATGACGGTGCGCAAGATGAGGTACTCCTGGCTGGCGCCGAAGGCCTCCATCTTCTTGGTCCCCATCACGATGCATGCACCGTGTTGCGGGTAGATGACGGTTTCGCCCTTCTTGAACTTCACGCGCGACCTCATTAGCTGCTTGGGTGGTGGCCCCGTCGATGGCGGCCCGTCCAACTCGGCTACGACACACTCAGGAGCCGAA
>JAYURF010000301.1:0-1717 GCA_043756365.1 Acidimicrobiales bacterium | reverse complement strand
CGGCGATCTCGGCTCGGACGGGCGCTCCCGTTGGCAGGATGTCGACAGCGGTCAACGACGTGTGCATGTGGCCGCGCGCCCTGATGTGGTGCACCCTGACGCCTGCCGCCGCCATCGCCTCGGCGTAGGCGGTGCCCTCATCGCGGAGCGGGTCGAACTCGCATGTCACGACGACCGCAGGCGGTAGGTCGCCGAGGTTTGATGCCAGCAGCGGAGCGGCGCGGGGGTCGTTCCGCTGCTCCGGGTCGGCGTAGTGGTCCCAGAACCAGCGCATCAACGCTGCGGTCAGGATGTAGCCATCGCCGTTGTCGGCATAGCTGCCGCGCGACATGTCGCTGTCGGTGACCGGGGTGATCAGTAGCTGACCCGAGATGTCCGGGCCACCCGCGTCGCGGGCGAGCTGGCAGACGACCGCGGCGAGGTTGGCTCCGGCGCTCCAGCCACCAACGATGAGCTCGCCGGGAACGCCGCCGAGCGCCTCGGCATTGGCGGCAATCCACTGGACCGCGGCGAATGCGTCGTCGACCGCTGCAGGAAAGCGCGCCTCGGGCGCGTGGCGGTAGTCGACCGACACGACGACCGCACCGGAGCGCGCGCAGAGATCGCGACAGAACGGGTCGTCGCTGTCGTGGCTGCCGAGCACCCAGCCGCCGCCGTGGAAGTAGACGAGGAGCGGATGAGGCCCCGGCGTGGCCGGGCGAAACAGGCGGTAGGCCAGATCTCCGCCCGCGCCGGGAAACACGCCGTCGATCACTTCGCCGACGTCGGGCCCCGGTGGCCGCTCCGCCGACATGGCGGTGGAGAAAGCCCTCGCATCGGCGGCCGACATGGTGTCCATCGCCGGAAGATCGAGTCCCCCCATGAGCTCCAGCATGACCCCCACATCGGGCTGGACCCTGCGCACAACACCATCGTTGCACCGGGTCCCGTGTGGGCCGCGGCGGGCCAAGCCGAGGTAGTCGCGCTCGACCACCTCGTCGCAGATCGCGCGGTACCGCTCGACCCCACCGGCGTACGGCAGGAACACCCGTGGCTTGCCCGGCACGTTGGCGCCCATGTACCACGAGTTCGCCTGCGGCATCAGGGTGATACTGGCGAAGTCGTTGACATGCTGCACCCAGCCGGCGACCGCGACCTCGGTGGGCTCGATCGTGTCGAGTCCCTCAGCGCGCACATGGCGCACCGATTCGGTGATCCAGTCGACGTGCTGCTCGATCGACACCATCATGTTCGACAGCACCGACGGGCTTCCGGGACCGGTGATCATGAACAGGTTCGGGAACCCGGCGGCCATCAATCCGAGGTAGGTGACCGGCCCTTCGGCCCACGCATCCTTCAGCGTCACTCCATTGCGGCCGGTGATGTCGACCCCGACGATCGCGCCTGTCATGGCGTCGAACCCGGTGGCGAACACGATCACGTCGAACTCGAACGACTCGTCGAGGAGGTCGATGCCGCCCGCAGTGATCGTGTCAATCGGGTGCGCACGAAGATCGACGAGCCGGACGTGTGGCTGATTGAACGTCTCGTAGTAACCGGTGTCGACGCAGAGCCGTTTGGTGCCGATCGGGTAGGTGGTGGGGCAGAGCGCCTCGGCGGTAGCTGGGTCGTCCACGATCGAGCGGATCTTGCCGCGCACGAACTCGCACAGCAGGTCGTTCGACTGTTGATTGGTGAGGTGGTCCATGTACGACCCGAGAAACTCGATGATCCCGCC
>JAYURF010000300.1:0-13725 GCA_043756365.1 Acidimicrobiales bacterium | reverse complement strand
CGCCACCAACGGGATCGAGGTCATCGCCAAGGTCGCCGAGGTGGCCCCCGATGTGGTGCTCATGGATCTGTCGATGCCGAACATGGACGGTGTCGAGGCCACCGGACGGCTCACAGCCGAGTACCCGAAGAGTCGCGTGCTCGTGCTCACGTCATTTTCTGATCAAACACGAATCTTGAGTGCGCTCGAAGCCGGTGCCGACGGCTATCTGCTCAAGGATTCCGACCCTGACGAGATCGCCCAGGCAATCCGTTCCGTCCATCGCGGTGAATCGCCGCTCGATCCCAAGGCAGCCCGGGTGCTGCTCGAGTCGCGGCGAACCCGACAGGAGACCGTCTCACTCACCGACCGCGAACGCGAGGTGCTCGGCCTCGTTCGCGAGGGTCTCGCCAACAAGCAGATCGCGCGGCGACTCACCATCAGCGAGCGCACTGTCAAGGCCCACCTCACCAGCGTATTTCAGCGCCTCGGAGTGAGCGACCGCACCCAGGCGGCCCTCTGGGCCAGCGAGCACCTCAACTAAAGCACCTGAACGGAACTCCTGCACAGACTCCTGAACGGAACGGAGGGCGTCAGCCGCCGCTGCCGGAGTTGCCGCCGCCCGATCCACTTTGGGAACCAGACCCAGCGTCGCTCGTCGACGGACCCGACGCATCGGTGGTCTCCGGAGATGGTTGGACCGAGGTTGATGACAAGGTCGAAACTGCGGGCCCCGACGGCGTCGCCGCAGCGGGGGCGGCCGGGAGGGCCGGGCCGGTGGTAGTAGTCACGGTGGTGGATGTCACGGTCGTCGGAGCGTTCGGCGGCGGGGAGTTGCCGGTTCGGGGAAAAACCACGCCCGCGCCACTCGCTGCCGCTGTTGCGGCCGCCGGTCCACTTGCTGGCGCTGCGGCACCATCGCCGGGCACGGCCACGGTCACCACGACCGCCTCGGATGTGATGAGCGGGGTTGGCGGCGTCGTGATCGCAACGGTCGATGACGACGCGAAAAGCGAACTCGATGTGGATCGTCCGTCGGCCGGAGCGCTCGTCGGAGCGACCACCGGCGGCGAGGCACGCTTCCCGGGGTTCGACCACACGGAGCGGGTGGTGACATCACCGGGGCTGGCGAAAAGGGCGTCGCGTACGGCGAACACCGATGCGCCGGCGCACGTACCGGTCAGCACCCATACCAGCGTCACCGGGAAGGTGTAGCCCCGACGGCGCGCACCTCGCGGACGACCAAACCTCGTGCGAACCTGCGCTGGAACAGCGGTGACCCCACCGAAGACCTCGTTCAGATTCCCTGGCTCGCTGCCGTGTCCGCCCCACCGCTCAGGCATCACAGGCAATCAACTGCTTCCAATCTCCGCGCATAGCACCATTGTGCGTCTTGGCCCACACGTTTCGCCACTGCCCATTGGTCCTACTACCAGCGACCACCAGCCGACTTACCCGGCCAGTTGCGCGGCCAGTTGCGTGGTCGCTTTCGCGAACAGCGCGATGTCGGTGCCGACAGCAATCATCGTTGCGCCTGCAGCGGCGTAAGCACGCGCGCCATCGACAGAGGCGGCAAAGACACCGGCGGCCGTGCCGGTTGCGCACACCGTGGTGATCGCGTCGTTCACGGCGCGTTGCACATCGGGGTGTTGCGGTTGACCGATGTGGCCCATCGAAGCAGCCAGATCGGACGGGCCGACGAACACCGCGTCAACGCCGTCCACTGCAGCAATCGCCGCCGCCGACTCGACACCAAGCACGGTCTCCACCTGGCACACCAGCGCCACCTGCGCGTCGGCGGAGTTGAGGTAGCCACCAACGCGGTTCCACTGCGCAGCACGTGCCATCGACGGGCCGACACCACGTACACCGCGAGGCGGATAGCGGATCGCGGCAACCATCGCAGCGGCCTGATCGGCCGAGTCAACCATCGGCACGACCAGGGTCTGAACTCCGATGTCGAGCAACCGTTTGATCGACACCGGGTCGCCGACCGGCGGACGCACCGCGACCGGCACTCCCGATTCGGCCATGGCCTGCAACTGGTGGAGCACCGAGCGCAGATCGTTCGGCGCATGCTCCATGTCAATCATCAACCAGTCGAATCCGGCACCCGCGCAGATCTCGGCAGCGACCGAATCGACCATCGCCACGAAGATCCCGTACTGCACGTCGCCCGTGAGCAAGCGCTGCTTGAAGATGTTGATCGGCAGATCCATCAGCTGAACGCGCACGTGATCTCGCCGAACGGGCCGTAGTCGATGTGGAACGCGTCCCCGGGTCGACAGGCGACAGGCCGGGTGAACGATCCGGCGAGAATGGTCTGACCGGCGCGCAGCATCACACGGTGGGGTGCGAGCCGACGGGCGAGCCAGACGATGCCGAGTACAGGGTTGTCGAGCACACCCGCTGCGAGCCCGGTCTCTTCGACCACGCCATTGCGTTTCATGATCGCCCCCACCCAACGCAGATCGAGGTCGCCGGGTTTGGCCCGCACATCACCGACGATGATGCCGGCATTGGCCGCGTTGTCAGCGATGGTGTCACACACCGTCCGAGTGACACGGTCATCAGGGTCGGTTCGATACGACCTGGCGTCGATCAGTTCGGCGGCGGCCACGACGTAGTCGGTCGCGGCGATCACGTCGGCAGCGGTGACTCCGGCGCCGGCGTGATCGACGCCACTCAGATCATCACCGAGCACGAACGCGATCTCTACCTCCAGCTTCGGGTCGAGGAACTTCGTGGCAGCAAGTTCGGTCCCATTGGGGAAGAACATGTAGTCGAGCAACGTGCCGAAATCGGGCTCGTCGATGTTGACCGCCTGCTGCATCGCGCGTGACGTGAGGCCGATCTTGTGCCCACCGACAGCGCACCCGTCCGCGATCTGCTGATCGACCCATGCCGTCTGGCAGGCATAGGCATCGTCGATGGTCATCGCCGGATGATCGAGGGTGATCCGCTTCATCGGCGTCACGGTGCGCCTGGCCTGCTCGTGGCGCTGCGCCACGGCTGCGATCTCGGAATTGGTCAGCGTGATCATGTGCGGCTCCGCTTTGCTTGGATGTGGACTCCGGCCGCTGGCATTCAGCTGCCGAGCGCCGATTCTGACAGGGCGTCAGGCTCGGACAACAGGCTCGTCGAAACAAACGTCGGCAGCACAGCTCCGGGAGCGGGCTCGAAGCGCCGGTCGCCGGTGAGCAGCACGCTGTCGGCACCCATCTGGGCGGCGAGGCCGACGTCAGCAAGTTGCGAGTCTCCTACCATCAAGATGCGGGCGTGCGCCGCCAGCGAAGCGGTGACGGCAGCCGCATAGCTTGCCGACGGTTTGCCGCACACGATCACGTCGAAGCGGTGCAACGCTCGCGCGGCAGCGATCATCATCCCGGCGCCGGCTTGATAGCCGGTGGCGTTGGGGAACCCCGGCTCGAGCGAGGTGACGTATAGCGGGAGTCCTGAAGCGGCGAGCATGCCGACCGTCTCGATGTCGCGCAGACGGGCGTCCGGCCAGCCGCCAAGCGCGACCGCCGAGTCGGGCCGCGGTGTGCGCCACTCGTCGCGGTCGATCTCGCCGATGTCGTAGACGACGATTCCGAGCGCCGCGATCTCATGGTGCAGGCCTGAGCCGCCGAGCACCGCGGCACGGCGCACGCCCGCCGCTTTCAGCGACGCAGCCAACGCCAGCGACGACGTCATCACCGACTCGTGCTGGTGCAGCAAACCCTCGACGACGAGGCCCCAGCGGATGTCGGCGGCGGTCGAGATGGAGATGTTCGTTGCGACTGACACCGTCGCACCGCTGCTTCGGCAACGCTCGACGAAGGCCGCTGCGCCCGGCATCGCGTGGCCGCTGATCCACAACGTGCCATCGAGGTCGAACACCACTGTGTCATAGTTCGCCAAATCGAAGCTGCGTGTATGGTGCACCGGTCAAATGTAACGGTACGGGGGTACCGCAGCCGAAAGGGCAACAATGGCAGAGACCATTCCAGTCGACATGCGCGCCATCGAATGCGCGGCCGGATGAGCGCGAGTGTGGGTGCCGGAGACTTCTCGGGCAAGCGCATCGTGGTCACCGGCGGAGCCCGCGGCATCGGTGCCCAACTCGCCGCAGAGTTGCGCAGCCGCGGTGCCGAGGTGATCACCGCCGATGTGCTCGACGGTGCCGACATGCGCTGCGACATCAGCGACGAACCCCAAGTCCTCGCGCTGTTCGCTGCAGCCGGAGCCATCGACGGACTCGTCAACAATGCAGCGCTCCTCGTGGCCCGCAAGGCATCCGCCGACATTACCGTCGCCGAGTTCCGGGCGATGCTCGACATCAACGTGATCGGCACGTTCCTGTGCGCCCGCGCCGCCTCGCGGTCGATGACCGCTAACGGTGGCTCGATCGTCAACCTCGCTTCCGAAACTGCGTTCACGGGCTCGCATGGCTTCGCTCACTACGTCGCCTCCAAAGGTGCCGTGGTTTCGCTCACACGCGCGCTCGCCAACGAGTACGGGGCAGCCAACATCCGTGTCAACTGCCTCGCCCCGGGCTTCACGCCGACACCCGGTTCCGACGTCCTCGGCACCTATGACCCCAGCCGCACCCCACTGGGGCGGGTGATGGAACCCAAGGATCTGCTCGGCACCGTCTGCTACCTACTCAGCGATGACGCTGCGTTTGTCAGCGGGCAGACGATCCTGGTCAACGGTGGCCGGGTGACCCATTGAGCCGGGTGACGCATTGAACGAACTGCTCGACGACCACGATGCCACCGGCCTGGCCGCGCTGGTCCGTGGCCGCCAGGTCCATCCGAACGAGTTGGTGGCCGAGGCGATCGCCCGTGCCGAGCGGCTCAATCCGCTCCTCAACGCATTCGTTCACACCCAGTTCGACCGTGCCCGCGCAGATGCGGAGCGGATCGGTACCGATGTTGCCGTTGGTCCCGGTGCGTCGACGGGACCGTTCGTCGGGGTGCCATTCGCGTTCAAGGATTACCAGTGCCGGGAGGCAGGCGAGCCCTATCGGCAAGGGCTCCGGCTGCTGCGCGACCTCGGCTTCGCCCCCACCACCGACAGCCCGCTCGCGCTCCGATTCCGGGCCGCGGGACTGATCCCGATCGGGCGGACCAACACGCCCGAGATGGCCATCGTCGGCACCACCGAACCCGAGGCGTTCGGCCCGACACGCAACCCGTGGGATCTCGACCGTGTGCCGGCGGGGTCCTCCGGTGGGTCGGCCGCAGCCGTGGCCGCGGGGATCGTGCCGGCCGCGCATGGCAACGACATCGCCGGATCGATCCGTCTCCCCGCAGCCGCGTGTGGACTGGTCGGGCTGAAGCCAACGAGGGGGCGCGTCGTCGTTTCGGTGGTCGACTCCCCCACCGGGATGTTCACCGATGGCGTGATCACCCGCTCGGTGCGCGACACCGCTGGGCTGATCGATGCTCTCACCCCGGCGGGAGGACCGTGGCCAGCACCAGCGCTTGTCAGACCACTCGTCGACGAGGTCGGCGCGCCCATTGCGGCGCTGCGCATCGGTGTGTGGACCACCGCGTTCAATGGTGCCGAGGTCGATCCGACCTGTGCTGCTGCAGCGATCGATTGCGCAGCGACGCTGGAACGAGCCGGGCACCACGTCAGCGAAAGTGCGCCCATGGAATTGTCCGAGCCCGCATTGTGGGAGGCGATGACCACCGCTCTCGCGGCAAATGCCGCGCACGATCTCCACGTCTGGCAGCGCCGCCTCAGTGACGTGTTGGGTCGGCAGATCCGCCAGGACGACGTCGAAGCGGTCACCTGGCGGATCGTCGAGACCGGGCGACGCACGACAGCGGTCGAGTTGATGGCCGCGTTGTGGCAGATCCACGAGACCTCGGGCCGCGCTCAGCGCTGGTGGGACGACCACGACCTGCTGATCACCCCAGCCGCCGCAGCACCAGCGGCGTTGATCGGAAGCTACCTCAGCGAGTACCGCAGCGGGCGCGGCAGCGCGTTCACGCGACCGTTCAACGCCACCGGCCAGCCGGCCATCTCGGTCCCGTTCGGCTGGCCCGCCGATGGCCTGCCGCGCGGCGTGCAACTCGTCGCCGCGTCCGGTGGCGAACCGCTGCTGATTCGCGTCGCATCGATGCTTGAATCGGCGAGCCCGTGGTGGCACCGGTACGCCGCGATGGCGGATGCCCAAGGTTTCACCGTCAACCGCCAGGGGTAGGTCGTGGGGGTCCCCCTCACAACCGAAAGGATGGCCATGTCGACCGACCAAGCCGTCACCAAAGACCTCATCGAAGTCCTCGAAAATGGGAAGGAGGGCTTTTCCAAAGGAGCCGAAAAGCTTGCCGAGAGTGATCGCCCCGATCTTGCCGCCAAGTTCCGTGAGTACTCCACCCAGCGCGCCCGCTGCGCCGATGAACTGCACACGATGGCCTTGCAGTACGGCGATCAGATCAAGGAAAAGGGCTCCGCTGCCGGCGCACTTCACCGTGGCTGGATGAGCCTGAAGGATGCACTGTCGGGCTCCGATCCAGACGGCGTGCTCGATGCTGCCGAGCAAGGCGAGGACCACGCCGTCGACGCGTACGAGAAGGCCTTGAAGGAAGACATCTCCCCTGAATTGCGGACCGTGGTGCAACGCCAGTTCGGCGAGGTTCGAGCAGCCCACGACGACGTCCGCTCCCTCCGCAACGCTCACCGGTGACAACATCTTCACCGGCATCGAGGACCCGTCCCCGATGCCGGTGAAGAAGGTACCGGTGAAGCCGGGATAGGGCCCTGGTCGATACTCTTCGCCGATGATCATCGCCGTGGTTCGATTCACCCTGCCAGCACCGCTGTCACAAGCAGAGGCATCCGCCGCCTTCGCCTCGAGCGCCGACGCGTATCGCCGGGTGGATGGTCTGCGCCACAAGCACTACCTGTTGTCCGACGACGGTCTGGTTGCCGGCGGCGTCTACGAATGGGCGAACAAGGCAGCGGCCGAAGCGATGTTCACCGACGAGTGGCGGCAACGCATCGTCGGCAGGTACGGCTCTGACCCGACCGTCGAGTACTTCACGACCCCGGTGCAGGTCAGCCCGGCGGGGGTGACGGTGGCCCCGCTCGACAGTGCAATGGATTGGGTGGCCGAGCACACCCGCCGGTATGTCGAGTCTGGTGGACGCGACGGATACGACTGGAAAGGTTTCCCGACGATGGTGCTCACCACCACCGGCCGCCGCAGCGGACACCCGCGCCGCAACGCTCTGATCTTCGGCCGCGCCCCCGAACGCCGCGGCGATCACCGCGCCCCCGACGAGGCCGATCTGATCCTGATCGCCTCATTTGGCGGTCGCCCGCAGCACCCGCTGTGGTACACCAACCTCGTCGCCGAATCTCGCGTGGCTGTACAGATTCGCGACGTCCGCTACGACGGTGTCGCGGAAACCGTCGAGGACCCCGCCGACCGCGCCGAACTGTGGGCCCAGATGGTCGCCGTCTACCCTCCGTACGAGGAGTACCAAGCCAAGACCGACAGGCAGATCCCGGTCATCCGCGTCCACCTCACCCCGACCGGGTAACGCCACCGCCGATGCCTGACCCTGCAACCGCCAGCCGACGCGTCAGGCGCTGCCTGCGGTGAGTTCGGCGACGATGTCGGCGGCAGACGTCCGGGAGTGCACCGCGCCGACGGAGCGGCCCGCGTACAGCGCCATCGCAGCGATGTCGCCGGTGGTGGTGTTCGACGGCGGGGTCGCCCCGCGGCGAGGGACGACCAGCACCGATCCATCACCGGCAATCACTTCTGCCACCGGGTTGGGGCCTGGCTGTAGCGCAGCGGCGATCGCCGAGGCGAGCACCCGGTGCGGGGCATCGGGCCACCCGACCTCGAACAGGTCGGTGAGGATCGAATCGTGCGACTCGGCTGCGATCAGGCTGTCGATGTAGTCGGGGTGCGCTTGCGATTCGGTCGCGGCGATGAACCGCGTGCCGATCCGGACGGCGTCAGCGCCAGCTGCGAGTGCCCGATCGACGTCGGCCTGGGTGCCAAGGCCGCCTGCGGCCACGAGCGGCACATTCACCGCGGCACGCGTCTCGTCGAGCAGGCGCGCCAACGGAACCGAACCGCGCACATGGCCGCCCGCCTCGATGCCCTGGGCGATCACGTAGTCGCAGCCGGCATCAACCGCTGCACGCGCCTCGTCGACCGACCCGCACTGCCAGCCGCAGATCGCGTTCGGTGGCAGCAGCGATGCATCCGGCCACTCGTAGAAGAACTCGACGATCCCCAATCGATCGGCAACCAGTTCGAGCGCACCCCGGTCGAGATAGCGGACGATGAAGGTCCCGCCAACCGGGCCAGCGGTGAGCGAGGCCAGTTCGTCGAGCATGATCGACAGTGCGGCAGGGGGCGTACGCCCGAGCCCCAACATGCCGAGGCCGCCCGCTTCGGCCACTGCGGCTGCGAGCGGCGCCGCTGCAACTCGGGTCATCCCCGCCAACTGCAGCGGTAACCGACACCCGACGAGTTCGGTGAACGACGTCACGTTGCCGCGCCGTTCAGACCGTCGGCGTTCAGATCCGCGCCGTTCGGACCGGCACCGGGCTGGTTGCGCTCGGGGAGACCCATCAACTCGCGGGCCGTGGCAATGGCAGGTTGGCGATCGAACGTATCGACCAGGATGGCCTGCATCCCGGTGGCAATCGCCCCATCAACGCACATCGGTGTGTCGTCGAGGAACACGGCGTCGGAGGGCTCGACACCGAGTTCGGCGCAGATCAGCGCATACCCCTCGGGGGCTGGCTTGCGATGACCGATCACGGCGGCGTCGACGATCGCATCGAAGCGTTGCATCGTCGGGTTGTGCGTCGCCCACTCCGCCCCGTTGATGGCAACCATGTCGTTGGTGAGCACCCCGATCCGGTGACCTGCGGCCTTGGCCTCGTCGGCAAGGGCGAGCATGTCGGGGTCGAACATGTCGACCGGGAAGTGCACCGCCATCAATGCGAACAGCTGACGCCACTGCGACAGGCCGGCCGACTCGGCGACGGCCTGCCAGTAGTCGGCCATGCCAAGGTCGCCGGCCTGGACCTGCGCCCACTGCGCGTCGTTGCCACCAGCGAGCGGTCCACGGCCTTCGATCGAGCGGCCGAGTTCGACTTCGAGCCGGTCGAGCAGGGTGAACGACGACACGGCCAGCACGTCGCCGACATCGAAGATCAACGCGCGTGTGCTCATGCAGACATCTCCGAGCCGATGAATGCCAGGAGTGCAGCAGCGATCTCGTCGGGCGCATCCCATTCAGCGAGGTGCCCGGCACCGGACACCACCACCGGGTGGTCGTCACTCCAGCGGCGTGCCACGGCGAGGGGCAGTACCTCATCGAGCTCGCCCCACAGCGTGAGCCGGGGGCAGCGGATGCGGTGGATGCGACCGGCAAGGCGGCGGTCACCGAGCGGCCACAGCATCGACGCCATGGCGATCTCGGTGAGGTACCGGGCAATCCGCGCCTCGTCGGGGCCACGCTCGTCGAAGCGAGTGATGAACACCTCGGGCACGCCCTTGGCGAAAAGATGCCCGAGGCGTTTCCCGCTGACCACCGCGTACAGATCGAACCCCGGATTCGCTTCGTCGAAGATGCCGAACGGGTCGATCAACGTGAGCGACGCAACCAGCTCGGGACGGAAGACCGCAAGATCAGCGGCAAGCATCCCACCAACGGACGCGCCGACCACATGGCACGCGGCCGTGTCGACGCCCAGTACCTCGTCGATCGCGTCCCAGGTGGCGGTCAGCCAGCCGAGGTGGTCGTCGGGTGGCTGGAACCCGGAGCGACCGTCGAAGCCGGGGAGGTCGGGCACAACCACCTCGTAGCCGGCAGCGGCCACCTGCGTCATCGCCGGGGAGAAGCCGGGATGCCCTCCGATTCCCGGCAGGTAGAGCACACGCGCCCGCGAGTGCGCGGGTTCATGCGGCATTGCTCGGCCACCACCTGTTGTCGTAGTCGGAGAAGATGTTGCGGAGCCCGGGGGCGACCTTGTCGCCGAACAGACGGATGTTGTTGCGGGCCACGTCGTCGCGCATGTTGCCGAAGTGGAGCATGGTCAACAGCTGACCGCAGCGCATCTCGGTGGCGATGTGCGCAAGCGTTTCACGCACCGTGTCGGGACTGCCGATCACCACGTACCCCTTCTCGACCATCTCGTCGAAGGTGAGGTCGTGCTTGGCCTGCTTGGCCCGCACCACCGCGCGGACCTGCGACTTGTAGCGAGCGCGTACCGACGCTTCGGTGACGTAGCCCGGTGGATCGGTGTAGCCCGAGTGCACGTGCAGCGAACGGTTGAAGAAGTATTCGGCGGGCTCCTTGTACAGCCGGTATGCCTCGGCATCGGTGTCGGCCACGCCAACGAACTGCATGAACGCTAGGCGGTACGGGTTGTCGTCTTTGCCGGTCGCTTCGAGGCGACGCCAATATCCGTCGACGGTCTCGCGGGCCATCAGGTGCCCGTAGTACGACAGCGCCGCGTAGACGTAGTCGTTGTCGGCGCAGAAGTCCCACGTCTCGACCGATCCGCCACCCGGAATCCAAATTGGCGGGTGCGGTTGCTGCAACGGCCGAGGCACGATGTTGACGTTGCGCATCTGGGTGAAGCGACCATTGAACGCGAACGGCTCCGGCGTGGTCCAGGCCCTCACGATCAACTCGATCGCCTCGTGGTACTTGGCCCGCAACGTGCCGGGATTGGCGCTGTAGGCATAGGCGGTGTCCATCGTGGTACCGCACGGAAATCCGCTGACCACCCGGCCCCCGCTGAGCAGATCGAGCATCGCCATCTCCTCGGCCACCCGCACCGGCGGGTCGTACAGCGCGACTGAATTGCCGAGTACGACGATCGCGGCCTGCGAGGTGCGGTGAGCCAGCACCGACGCAATCAAGTTCGGTGACGGCATCAATCCGTAGCCATTGCTGTGGTGCTCGTTCACGCAGATGCCGTCGAAGCCGCATTCGTCGGCGTAGACGAGTTGGTTGATGTACTCGTGATAGCTACGGGCAACGACCGCCGGGTCGAACAGCTGCGAGTCGATGTCGACCCACACGCTGCGGTGTTTGGTGTTGAAATCGTCCGGCAACTCCGGGTACGGCATCAGGTGGAACGCGCACAGTTTCATCGCCCCCATCTTGGCCCACGCGCCATCGCCCGGACCCGATCACAGCTCGCACCCGACCGCGATCGCCAAACATGCGCATGCCTCGTCGAGCTTGTCGTCGGACAAAGTGGTGATCAGGTCGCCAAGCGCGTCGCGCTGGACCAGCGTGATGTTGTCGAGGCTGATCACGCAGTCCTGCGGCATACCATCCTTCGGACCCAACGCGACTTCCGTCGGCAAGCCCCGGACACGCGTGGTGCAGGGGGCCACGATCAGCGAGCTCAACCGCCCGATCACCGCGGCGCGGTTGAGTAGGACCACCGGGCGCGACTTGTCGAGGTCGATCCACCGCACCTCACCGCGGGCTACCACGGGATGCCCGCCCACCCCGGCGGCTCCTGGTCGCCGGCCCCGACGGCGCCGGGGGCAGGATCGCCGGGACCAGAATCACCGGACCCGGCTTCGAGCCCTGATAGGTACTGCGCGTCGATGGCCCGCTGCCGATGGGCACGAAGAAACTCGTCGACGGCGACCCGCACCACCTCGGCGCGGCTGCGGAACAGCGACGGCACAAGATCGTCGATCTCATCCACTTTCTCATCGGCGATCGTGACTGCAATTTGCATGAATATAATCATATGGTATGTCATCTACAAACTCCAACAAGACGCAGCCGCGGCTGCTTTCGCTAGCCGCCGGCACAGTGCTTGATGTCTCGCCGCCGGAGGCCATTGCGGCTGCGGCGATGGCGGGATGGCCGGCTGCGGGCGTGTGGTACGACCCGGCGACGTGGACGTCAACGGTGACCACCGCAGTTCGGCAGCGCCTCGCCGACACCGGCTTGATCGCCCTCGACATCGAGCCGGTCATTCTCGGACGGGGAGATCACCATGGTGCCCAGATCATCGACATCGCCGCGCAGATCGGGGCGCGGTTCGTGCTCGTCGCCAGCGGTCCGGCGTCGCGTTCGGAAGTGATCGACGAGCTCGGCACGATTGCCGCACTCGCCGCGCAGACGGCGCCGGGTGTGACGTTGGTCCTCGAGTTCCTGCCGATCTTCTCCATCGACACCCTCGCGACAGCCGCAGGTGTTGTGACCGAACTCGACACCGCCAATGTCGGCGTGCTGGTCGACACGTTGCACCTCGCTCGCTCCGGCGGCACACCCGCCGATCTCGCCGCCTATCCCGCGGCGCTGTTCCCCTATCTCCAGCTCGCGGATGCGCTGCTCGAGCCGGTCGACGGGTCGCGCGCCGGCTTGCGTGATGAGGCGCTGCATGGCCGGCTCCTGCCTGGCGATGGCGGGCTGCCACTGACCACGATGCTGCGCACGATTCGAGGCGTTGCCGTCTCCGTCGAGCTGCGCTCGCGGCAACTGCTCCACCGTTATCCCAACCCGGCGGAACGGGCTCGCGTGGTGCTCGACTCGACCACCGCAGTTGTCGCGAGCGCACACGCTTGACGTGGACGTGGGCTTTCGCCGTGCTGGCCAGGGTGACAAACTGCGCAGATGACCACGTCGCAGCCACCTCCGCCAGCGCCGCCAACGCCAATGGGAACCCGATTGGCCGGCAAGGTGTGTGCGGTGACCGGGGCAACCGGCATCGCCGCAGCGAGCGCCGCGCGATTCCTCGCTGAGGGAGCTGAAGTTTTCGTCATCTCGCTGCACGAACACGATTGTGTTGCGCTGGCCGAACAGCTCGCCAGCGACCGTTTCAGCTGGACGACCGCCGACGTCTCCGGCGAGGCGCAAACCGAAGCAGCGTTCGCTGCCTGCCGCGAGCGCTATGGCCGCCTCGACGGACTGTTCGCCGTGGCCGGTGGCAGCGGCCGACCGCTCGGCGACGGCGTACTCCACGAGATCAGCCTGGCCGCATGGAACGCGACACTTGCACTCAATCTCACCACCGGTTTCCTTCCCGCCCGCGAGGCCACGCGGATCATGCTCGACCAGCCCGCCGGCGGTTCGATCGTCGTGACCTCCAGCACCGTCGCCAAGTGGCCGTCGCCTGGCTACTTCGACATCCACGCCTATGCCGCCGCCAAAGCGGGGATGATCGGCTGGGCTCGGGCCGCGGCGGGCGCCTACGCACCGAACGGTATCCGCATCAACGTGATCGCGCCGGGTTTGACGAACACGCCGATGGCTCGTCGCGCGGCCAACGACGAGGCGACGATGCAGTGGACGAAGAGCCGCCAACCGCTGCCGGCGGGCATGCTCGACCCGACCGACCACGCCAACGCAGCCCTGTATTTCCTGTCCGACGAATCTCGTCACGTCACCGGTCAGGTTCACGCGGTGGATGGGGGCTTCGGTGTCACGGGGGGCTGAGCATCGGACCGGCCCGGTCTGCCCCACGGGGGTCACGTTCGTCGACGATGCACCGTGGGTCGACGTTGCCGGGGGCCAGCGACGGCTCGTCCACGCTGATGTTGCCGGAGCCGTATGGGCGCTGGGAGTCCGCTATGAACCGGGCTCGGGAACCGAGCGACACCACCACACCGGCCAGGTGTTCGGCTGGACGATCAGCGGGCGGTGGCGATACGTGGAGTACGGAATCGATTACACCGCCGGCAGCTTCATCCACGAGCAGGCCGGTTCCGCACACACGCTCGTGGTGCCCGATGACAACACG
>JAYURF010000299.1:0-4645 GCA_043756365.1 Acidimicrobiales bacterium | reverse complement strand
CGCCGCGGCGCATGGTGCGTTTGAGGCGTCGGGGATGGCGCTGATGTTGGTGGTGTTGGTGGTGTTGGCGGAGTTCGATCGGCGGGAGGGGTTGCTCTACAACTGGAACTGAACCATCAGGCTGCTTCGTACCAGCCGCTGAGGTCGAGCAGGTGATGAGCCGGCATCATCGAAAACATGCAGACGTGGCGGAACGTGGCCCTGGGCATCGAGACCACCGACATGTTGGCCATCGTGCGGAGCGCCGTGGTGTTCAGCGTTGCCGTCGTGTAGGCGAGCCTTGGGGTGCATGGTGCGACGGTGAGCCAGCCGTCAGCGTGCGGGTTGACGGCTGCGGCGGTGACGACGAGTGCCATGGCCGAGTCGGGCAGCGCAGTCAGGGCCGGCTCGCTGTTGGTCGGGGTCGACGGGGCGCCATAGACGAATCGGTTGATCGGTCCCACTGGCACGCCGATGCCGACCCGTGAATCGACGAGCCGGGTCGGTGCGGTGGCCCGGTACCACCAGCCGTCCGGCGCCGCTGAGAACTGCCCGACCAGATCGATCACAAGGTGGGTGGCGACGTTGCTCACCACGCACAGCTCACCCTGGGCCGAGACGGCGACCTGGGCGAAGTTGCTCAACGTCTGCGCCGCGCCGATGTTGAGGTTCGACGTTGCCGGGACGGGTTGATCGCACGGGTACGCGGTGACGTAACCCGCGGCGAGCGATTCGGTGGCGGCGAGGTTGATCGCCACAGCAGTGACCCCGGCCGCCACGGCGACGCGAAGTGGAACGCTGGGTGTGGTCCGGCCCCCGGCGAGACGGGTGTCGAGCAGACGGCGCGGTTCGGAACTGTTGAAGCTGTTGGCCCTGGCTGCGTTGCGATCGACGTAGCTTCCGAATACGTCGACGACGAGATGAGCCGGCGCAGAACTGAACACGCAGATCTCGCCCCGGCCGGACAGTTCGACGAGAGAGAACGCGGCCTGCGTTGCGCCGGCGGCGATGTTCAAGTTCGACGCCCACGGGCGTGGCTGGTCACAGTCGAACGCGGTGAGGAAGCCATCCGCCAGCGGATCGACCACGAGCAGGTTGACCGCGGCGACCTCGGCCCCGGCGGCGACCAGACCGGTGAGCGGTACCCGGCGGACCTCACCCGCGGAGAGCGGCACCCCGCTGCGGGTGTCGAGCGCCCGCTGTGGGCCGGCCGGAACGAACCCAAGCGGCTGCGTGGACGGCGGAAGTGACAGCGACGGCATCTCAGCGGGCGCTTCTACTTCGAAGATGCTCGGCCGGTACAGCCAGGGATTCGCGTAGGCGACGGGGTTCATCCGCCATGCGTTGTGCGACATGACGATCATCAGGTTGCCGAGCGGTGAACGCCATGGCAGCAGATGCGGCAGGTAGTTGTTGGTGGTGCCGTCGAGGGTCTTGGTCGGCACCGCGATCGTGCGCAGCCGGGTCCACGGTCCCTGGGGAACGGATGCGGTGTCGATCGCGAGGTCGGAACCGAACCAGTCGTCGATCTTGGTGACCGATACCCACACCCCGTCGATGAGCCGTGGCTGCAACGAGTACCTCGCCGATGTCAACGGGTCGGGCGAACCGGCGGCGAACACCTCGACCGGCACCGCAGCCTCGCGTTCGGCGATCCAACCGATGCCGTTCCAGTACTCGGGACCCACGTCGAAGCGGCCCGCTGGCACCCGCGCGACGTACGTGCGCGACGGTGCCGGCGACGTGTGGTCGGGCAAGTTGAACTGGTCGTAGGAACTGGCGAACAGGTAGGTATGAGTCCCGCTGGTCTGCACCGACCACCCGTAGAGCAACGTGCCGTCATGGTCGGGCGCGGGTCGCAGGCTGGCTACTTGCAACGTGTTCGGGTCGATCCGGGCGATCCACACACCGTCGGCTGCGGCACCCCGGTCGGCCCCGGCACCCACCGCGTTGCCGAACATCGCGTAGAACACGTGGAGGTAGCCGTCGGCACCCATCGCCCCACCCATCGGCCACAGCCATCTGGTGCAGTTGATGGTGAGCGACCCGCCAACGTAGGAGGCGGTGCCGGCACCGGGGCAGCGGTCGCCGCCGGTGCTCGGCCCGTGCAGGGCGTGGAAGCAGTTCCCGGTCTGTACGAGCGCAGCGTTGTGGGCGAACCGGGCTGCGCCGAGCGTGCCCATCGGCGCGCCGGTGGGCGAGAAGTACGCATCCTGGAACAGCCACAGCGTGCGTCCGTCAGGCAGGGGGTACGCACGTGGAGCGTCGAGCCCGATGTATTCGTCAACCTGTCCGGCGAACAGCGCGTTGAGCCCAGCGGTACCGACATCGCCGACGCACGTCCCACCCGCCGCCGACGCCACGGGCACCGACACGCGAGCGGACGGAACTGCGATCGTTGCAACAGCGAGCGCGATGATGAGGCCCGCGCCAATCGCGATGCGTGCCCGCCGTCGGTTCATGGGGGCCGAGACTATTCCGCCAACACGTCGAAGGGACCGTCAGCATGACCAGCAACACGTCGAGCAACACAACCAGCACCGTGGTGATCACCGGATCGAACCGGGGGCTAGGCCTGGCGCTGGCACGCGTCTACTCACAACGTGGGCACACGGTGATCGGCGGGTGCCGTACGCCGGCTGCGGCGACGGAACTTGCCGGTGTGACCGGGCATGTGCACTCCCTGGACATGGGCGACGAGGAATCGATCGACGCGTTCGTCGCCACCATCGGCACACGGCCCGTCGACATCGTGATCAACAACGCCGGTATCGACGCCCGCTCGCTCGGAGCGGCCGACGATCAGCGCGACGTGCTCACGCTGTCGGGCCAACATCTGCTCGACGAGGTGCGCGTCAACGCGGTCGGGCCGATGTTGCTGGCCCGCAATTTCCTGCCAGGGTTGCGTCAATCGGCGAGCCCTCGGATCGTCAACGTGTCATCCCAGATCGCCTCGATGGAGGTCAGCGCGACGATGGGCCGCGACGTCGGCTACGCGGTTTCGAAGGCCGCGTTGAACATGATCACGGTGAAGTTGGCATCGCAGTTGCGCGCCGATGGGATCACCGCGATCGCGCTGCACCCCGGCTACCTGCGCACCGAGATGGGCGCGGCGAACGCGCCGCTCGGAGCCGACGAAGCGGCCGAACGGATCGTCGATCTGATCGACGGGCTGACGCCCGCGGACAGCGGCCGCTTCCTCCGCTGGGACGGCACCGAACACCCCTGGTAGGAAGTGGCGTCACGCGTCGTGCCCGATGGCGAACTCGTCGAGGTCGACACCGCACACGACTGTGCCGTCGAAGCCGGGCTGGGCCATTGTCTCCCACTCCTCAGGCGAGTGTGCATCTTCGCTCGGCACCAGATGTGACAGCACCAGGGTGCCCACCCCGGCTCGCTGAGCGATCGAGCCGACCACGTCGACGGGGGTGTGCGCGTGGGAGAGCTGCTGTTTGATCTGCGCGGCGTTCGGCTGGTTGGCAAAGCGAGCGAGGAGCGAATCGAGATCGATCACTTCGTGGACGAGCACATCGGCACCGGTCGCGAGGCGGACGACGTTGTCGCATGGCCCGGTATCGCCCGAGAACACCACCGACCCGGTTGGTGTGTCGAATCGGTACGCGAGCGCCGGGAACACCGGCTGGTGTTGCACCAGGATCGCCGTGATCGTCACGCCATGGTCGTCTTCCGGCCGCACGAGGAACGGCTCCATCGGCGGCACCTGGTAGCCCTCGACGCTGCGATCGACCACTGCATCGATGGCGATGTCGGCGGGATGCGCGGAGTCGACATCGCTGCGGAGGCGGAGCTCGTGGACACTGACGACGTCGACGAAATCGGCGCGGCCCTCAGCCATGACCCGCGCGTTGATGTTGGTGGCGAAGGCCCGATTGAGGTGATCGAACACCTCACGGATGCCCGGAGCCGGCGACTCAGGAAACCGAAGTGGGTGAACCGGATCGTCCCACGTGGTGTACGGCGGACCGGCCGGACCGGGGCCAAATATGTCGATGGGTGTGCCGGGCCAGCTTCCCTGGAACACGTTGGCGAGGTCCATCAGGTGGTCGGCATGCAGATGGGTGAGGCACACGGATCGCACCAGCGGCCGGGTGCCGTGACCGAAGCGCGGGTTGGCGGTGAAGCCTGCCCGCCACATCTGCCGGTGCGCCCCCTCGCCGCAGTCGAGCAGGTACACGGCATCACCGACGACGATGGCGTTGGAGTACCCGCACCGCGTGGCTTTCGGGTTGGAGCCGCCGCCGGTACCCAGCAGGACGAGCCGGTTTGCCGACTCGGCCCGCCGTGGTGCCCGACGCGCGGAGGTTTCGGTCATCCAAGCGTGGCGATCGACCATCATGGGTGGTCAAGGTATCGGCGTGCCATTCGGGTTGTTAAGGTCCACGAGTCGGGCGGGGTGCCCGAAGCCAACTTCGGCAAAACGACAGGGGGATCACGTGACTGTGACCGACGGCATCCGCTTCCCGGAGCCCGACGAGATCGAGGGGTTTTGGGCGTTCGACAAGATGCATGCGCCGCGTCCGCTGTCACCGCTGTCGCAGGACCTGGTGATGGCCACCCTCGGCGAAGGATTCACGAGGGCGCAGGTCGAATACGACTGCCCTGTCGTGGCGTCGGCCAGGGCGATCAACCACTACTTCTTCATGGC
>JAYURF010000298.1:0-1720 GCA_043756365.1 Acidimicrobiales bacterium | reverse complement strand
CACCATCATCAGTGGTGGCGGCCGCAGCGACGCCCCCATCGAGCACCACGTCGACCGCCCCGCCCGTCACGACCACGCTTCCGCCGGAGCCCGTCGCGTACCTTGCCATCGGCGACTCCGTCATGCTCGGTGCGGCACCGGAACTGGTGAAGGCCGGAATCGTCGTCGATGCCGCCGAGAGCAGGCAGCTGTCCGACGTGATCTCAACGATGCAGAAGCTCAGGGACCAGGACGTGTTCGGGATCGCCGTGATCGTGCACCTCGGCACGAACGGTACTGTCACACAGGCCGAGCTCGACCAGCTCATGGACACGCTCGTCAGCGTGCCGAACGTGTTGGTGCTGACCGTGCGGGCGAATCGAGACTGGATTGCGAGCAACAACGAGCGTCTTCGTGCGCTTGGACCCGGTGGCACGAATGCTCGCGGCAACGTCATCCTGATCGACTGGGAGCAGCGTGCGAGCGAGTGCGTCGACGACTGCTTCGCCCGAGACGGATTCCACCTGAACCCGAACGGCCGGCAGTTCTACACGTCGCTGATTCTCGAAACCCTCGGCATCTCGCCGGGCTGAGCCAACCCAACGCGCCCACGCGCAGTTTGTTCGCCGGGACGTCCGTGACCAACGTGCGCCCTGGTAGTGCATGGTGGTCACGGACGGGGTTTCGGCCGGGTGTTGGGCTGGCCGTTCGTGTCCAGCGTGCGCTGTGGTGGCGCGTCATGGTCACGGACCGGGGCTTTGCCGGGTGTCGGGCGGCGCGTTCGTGGCCAACGTGCGCTGTGGTGGCGCATCATGGTCACGAACTGGGTTCGCCGGGTGTCGGGCCGCTCGTTCGGGCACCGGGTCGCTCGACTCGGAGGCGCAGCATCCGAATCCGTAACGTCGGATTCATGGACGGTGCGATCGCTTCGTTGTTGGACCTCACTGGCAGGGTCGCCGTCATCACCGGCGCGGCGACTGGGATCGGCGAAGGCATCGCCAGAACGCTGGCAGCGGCAGGCGCACACGTGGTGATCGCCGACATCGACACCGTCGGCGCCGAGCGGGTGGCCGCGGCGACTGGCGGGACGGCGGTGAGGCTGGATGTCACCGACGCCGACTCCTGCGCAGCGACGCTTCGTGACATCGGTGCGCGCATCGACGTGCTCGTGAACAACGCCGGATCGTTCCACGAGGCTGGCAGCATCCTCGACCAGTCGGTCGAGTCGTGGCGTCGTTCGATCGATGTCAACCTGGCCGGACTGTTCAATTGCAGCCAACCGGTAGCCCGGCGCATGGTCGATCAGGGCGACGGCGGCGCGATCGTGAACATCGCATCCGTCGACGGGATGCTGCCGTGCCTCGGCACGGGGTACGACTCGGCGAAAGCGGGGGCGATCCACTTCTCCCGCAGCCTGGCGGTCGACCTCGCGCCCCACGGCATCCGCGTCAACGCGGTGAGCCCCGGTGTCGTACCGGTGCCCACGCTCGACCGGATGCACGCAGGTGAGATCCGGCACTTTTGGCCGGCAGAACCGTCGGTGAGCGGGCTGATGGGGCCGCTGATGCGGAGCCGGTCGGCGAACGTGCCGCTCGGCCGCAAGGGCACACCAGCCGACATCGGTCATGCCGTGCTCTTCTTGGTGAGCGACGCGGCGAGCTACATCACCGGTCAGAACCTGGCAGTCGACGGCGGATGGACGCTGGTCTGACGTCGGCTACCCGCCCTGCACGCGACCTGC
>JAYURF010000297.1:0-1721 GCA_043756365.1 Acidimicrobiales bacterium | reverse complement strand
TCGACACGCAGTTGCTCCATTGACCCAAACCACCATGTGCACACGGTCGGGTGGACCTGGCAGCTGCCTATCGTTCGCTGATCGGTGGACGGCCGGTTTCAATGATGCGTTCCGCGCTCACGCCGAGGTGCCGGTGCTGCCCGGTCAGCTCGACGCCGAGTTGGCCAACGCAACCCGCTGAGTGAGCGTGCGCCAGCGCGGTGCATCTGCAGGTGAAGCAGCCCCAACGCGATCAGCGACGTGACCGCCGTGGTGGAAAACGCGACGCGATAACCGAATCCGCCGGCGATCAGGCCGATCAGCGGGCCGGTCAGGGCGACCGACACGTCCATGAACATGGTGACCGTCGCCAGCGCCGATGCCCGCTCGTGCGACGGCACCCCCTGCACCGCAACCGGGATCAACGACGGGGTCTGCATCGACATGCCCCCGGCCAGGATGGCTGCGGCGACGAACACCCCGGCCGGCGTCATCCAGAACGCGACCACCAGCGCCCATTGGGCGAACACGTTGGACGGGTTTGCATTGCCCAGCATCCGCGACAGCAGCCCCCGCGAGATTCGGCGCATTTCCGGACTGCGCTCGAATCATCAGCGGTTTACCGCTTCAGGCGAGCACCCAGCGTTGCTGATCTTCGCCGCGGCGAAGCAACAACACACGGGGTGTACCGACCACGTCGGTGGTCGCGAAGACCAGCATGCAGCGCTGCTCGGCAAGCGTCACCCCGCCACACACGTCATCGACGGTGCCGGACCCTGCCTGTCCAGACGGCAGCGGGGCGAGCGCGTTGCCGGGGACGACGAGGCGGAACCCTTCGAGGCCGTCATCGTCATCGACGCCGCTGAGGGTCACCTCCACCCGCATCACCCCGTCGCTCTCCACGGCTGCGTCGACCGTGACCAGGAGATCGCCCGCCGCGGCGGTATCGCCGACGACCAGATCGGCCGACGCGTCACCGGAGTCATCGGATACTCGCAGCAATTGCACGCTGCCGGCCACCAAGATGGCCAGGCCGCAGAACACAGCAAGGATCAACAGCGTGCGGGTGCGCATGAACGCGGAATGCTACGGCGGTTACCGTGACACTCATGCGCCACGCCCGACATGTCACGACGTCTCCATCCCGACGGCGCCGCACTGGTGGTTCCGCGGTGCTGGCCGGGCTCGCCGCCATCACATTGGCGGCGACAGCGTGCGGGTCCAGCGAAGAACCAGCCGCCGACGCTCCCGCTGCGGCACCGGCCGCAACAGCGGAGCCAACAACCGCAGCTCCCGCAGCAACCGCGGCTCCGGCAGTATCAGCTGCTCCAGGGGCGACCGCAGCACCCAGCGCGGCCGAGGTCCCCGAGATCCTCCGCTTCGACGCTGCGCTCGTGGGCGGCGGAAAGTACGACTCGGCGCTCGCAGCGGGCAAGCCGGTGGCGTTGTGGTTCTGGGCACCCACTTGAAGCACCTGCAATCGTGAAGCCCCCTCGGTCGAGGCGGCAAGTCAGCAATGGGGCGATCAAGTCACGTTCATCGGTGTCGCCTGGTCAGGGGACGAAGCATCGTTCCAAGGCTTCATCGACAAGCACGCGCTCACGTTCGTGCAGATCAGCGATGATCCAGGCGATGTGTTCGCCCACTTCGAGGTTCCTGGCCAGCCAGCGTTCGTCGTCGTCGATACCGATGGCACCACCATCCAAGAGCTCGGTGCCGTCGATGAGGAGCAACTCAATCAA
>JAYURF010000296.1:0-1725 GCA_043756365.1 Acidimicrobiales bacterium | reverse complement strand
CACCTCCGGTCGCCACGTTGCGGTAGCCGTCGAGGCCGCTCGCCACGATGGCCGTCCCGGCAGCCATCGCCTCGACGAGCACGACACCGAACGACTCGCCGTGCAGCGATGGAGCGCAGAACACCGTGGCCCCGCGCATACGCGCGATCTTGTCGGCATCGCTGAGCCGGCCGAGCCACTCGATGCGAGTGTCGCCGGCGTGCACCGCGCGCAGGTGGGCGGTGTCGGGCCCGTTGCCGGCCACCCACAGTGTGACGTCATCCGGCATCTGGGTCATCGCTGCGAGCAGCACATCGAGCCCCTTACGTTCCTCGTGGCGACCGAGGAAGAAGATGGTCGGACCCGTCGTCGGGTGCGTAGATCCGCCGCGATAGTCGTCGAGTTCGACGCCGTTGTAGAGGATCTCGTACTCGCCGCCGATGTAGCGCAACGGCAAGTCGCGGGCATCGGCCGATACTGCGACACGGTGCGCCAAACGGTGGCTTGCCGCCACCACCGGCCCGCGCAGGTACTTGTATGCGGCGCTCTCGCCGGCGACGTGGAACGTAGCGATGATCGGAGCGGTGTGCATCAGCACGGCGGTCTGGGTGGGGCCGGGGGTGAAGGGTTCGTGCACGTGCAACACGTCGAACTCTTCGTCGGTGAGGGCGCGAATGGTGCGCAGTTGCGCAGCGGGATCGGGCGCGATCGGGGCCATCGACCCGTTCGCTGCGGTGGGCAAGCTGTCGCCGAGGGGCGTGACGAACGTGTCCGGCGGCGGCCCGTCGCATGGTGCAAGCACGCGCACCTCCACGCCCATCAGGCGCAACCGCCGGCTGAGCGCCATCACTTGCGCTTGCACCCCGCCGGGCACCGACAAGCTGTATGGGCAGACCATCCCCACCCGCAACACACGCGGCCTGAGTTTTGCCGCCGTGCGCTCCGGCGCGTCAATCGCACCTCGGGGCGGGTCACTCACGGACTGCACGCTACCTTTCGGCGCATGGCCCGCTTGCCTGCGCTGTCCATCATCGGCACCCCGACCAAACGCAAGGCGTTGCTCCTGAGCCGGTACTCCTGAGCCGGTGCTCCTGAGCCGGTTGTCGACAAAGCCACCGCCACGGTGCATTTCTCGACGCGTGGCCGCTCCAACCGGGATGGCAACGCAGCACTTCGGTACGGTTCCACCGGGAGGTCAGAATGGAAACGAAACCGTCGTACTTGGGGCTGCTCAACGCCATTGCCGTCGGCGAGCTCGGTGGCGAGGCGCTGCTGTGCGCATGGGGCTCGACATGCACCGATCCCGAGGTGCAACCCGTGCTGGAACTGGTGATGCTTCGTGAGGCCGAGCATGCGCGCAGCTTTGCCAAACGGATCAACGAGCTCGGCTTCAGCGTGCAGGATCGCCCCGATCCGAAGCTGGCAGGGCGCATCGAGATCGCCTCGCGCCCCGACCTGTCCGACCGGGAGAAGCTGGAACAGCTCGGCTTCGCCAAGGAACCCGCAGCGGGGCCGGATTTCTTCGCCAGGTTCTTCGACGATTGCACCATCGACATTCACACCGGCGAGCTGCTCGGCCGCTACATCTCCGAAGAACGCGACACCGGCCGCCGGCTCCGTGCCTGCCACGCCGCGCTGTGCGAACGCGAAGCCGCCGTGCCCCGACGCCCGAAGCCTGCGACGAAGAAGCTCGGCACCAAACCTGCAGCGAAACCTGTGGCGAAACGGCCGAAACCGAAGAAGTAG
>JAYURF010000295.1:0-1728 GCA_043756365.1 Acidimicrobiales bacterium | reverse complement strand
CCGGTGCCGAGCACGGCCCGCTCACGGCGCTGCTGCTGGCCTCGGTGAGCTGGCTCGAACACCCCCAGCCGTGGCAGCGGACGATCACGATGCTGTGTGGTGTCGCCACGATCGTGGTGATCGGCGTGCTCGCCGGCCGGATCGCCGGCCTGTTCGCCGGCCGGATCGCCGGCCTGTTCGCCGGACGGGTCGCCGGACGTCGGGCGGCGATCACGGCCGGCTGGATCGCTGCGGTGTACCCCAACTTGTGGATGAACGACGGGCTGGTGATGAGCGAGAGCATCAGTGTGCTGCTCGTGTCGCTGTTCCTGCTCGCCGCGCACCGGCTGCTCACTGCGGTCGGGCCGGCTGGGCCGGTCGGTGCGGTCGTGCCGGTTCGGTGGCAGCGGGCTGCGATCGTGGGCCTGCTCGCCGGATTGGCCACCTTGGCGCGCAGCGAACTCGCGCTGCTTGCGCCCGTGACCGCGCTGTTGATGATCGTGGTGCACCGTCGCTCCGGGGACGCGGCTGCGCTTCGGTGGCGCAGCGCGCTGCTGCGGCCGGCCCTGGTCATCGGCGTTGCCGTGCTCACGGTGTCGCCGTGGGTCGCATTCAACCTGGTCCGCTTCGAACGCCCGGTCACCCTCACCACCAACGACGGCACCACGCTGCTCGGCAGCTACTGCGACCCGACGTTCTACGGCGACGAGATCGGCGGGTGGAGCCTGTTCTGCGTTGTCGACGACGACCCGCGCTACGGCATGGACGAGGAACCGTCGCTCCGTTCGCGTCGCCAGCGGAGCCAAGCTGTCGACTACGCCAAGGCCAACGTCACCCGGCTGCCCGTGGTGGTCGCAGCTCGGGTCGGGCGCACCCTTGATGTGTACGGGCTCGACCGCCTGGTCGCCCAAGACGTCGGTGAGGAGCGTTACCGGTGGGCCTCGTGGGCGGGCATCGTAATGTGGTGGGTGTTGGCAGTCGCTGCGCTGTTCGGCGTCACCAGGGTCGGGCGGCGTGATCGCTGGCTCCTGGCGATCCCGGTGGTCGCGGTGCTGGTGACGACGGTGGTGTTCTACGGCGCGCACCGCATCCGGTCATCGATGGAACCAACCGTGGTCGTGTTCGCGGCAGTTGGGTTCGTTGCGATGTGGACCCGCCGCGTCCGAAGTGCGGCGGCCGAGCGATGAGCGAGCATCGATCGATTCCGTATCAGCCGGCGCTCGATGGGCTGCGCGCGATCGCCGTGATTATGGTGCTGCTGTTTCACGGGGGCGTGTCGTGGATGGGCGGCGGGTACGTGGGCGTGTCGGTGTTCTTCACCCTGTCCGGCTATCTGATCACCGCACTGCTGCTGGCCGAGCACGACCGGACGGGCACCATTGCGCTCGGGCGGTTCTATGCACGGCGCACCAAGCGGTTGCTGCCGGCCAGCTTGATCTGCCTGGCGGCGGTCGCCATCGCCGGGGCCGCGGGTGCCTTCGACAACGTGTCGTCGCTTCGTCGCGATCTACTCGGCGGAGTGTTCCAGGTGGCCAACTGGGTCAAGTTGTTCGGCACCGGCAGCTACGCCGATCTCACCAACGCCACACTCGGTCGGGTTGCCCCGCTCGAGCACTACTGGTCGTTGGCGATCGAGGAGCAGTTCTACTGGGTGTGGCCGCTGGTGATGTTGGTGGTGCTCGGCCGAATCCGAACTGCGACCGGGCGGCTGCGTTTCCTCGTCGCCATGGCGGTGATCGCTGCAATCGC
>JAYURF010000294.1:0-1732 GCA_043756365.1 Acidimicrobiales bacterium | reverse complement strand
GGCCGGGATCATCGCCGCCGGGGAGCATCAACTCGTCATCCTCGACGAGCTGACGTACCTGCTCAACTGGGGCTGGCTCGATTCCGATGCGGTGCTCGGCGCGTTGGCGGACCGTCCGAACACCGTCAGCGTGATCGTCACCGGCCGCGATGCGCCCACCGCGCTGATCGAGATCGCCGACACCGTGACCGAGATGCGCAACATCAAGCACGCCTACGACAGCGGCATCGCCGCGAAGCGCGGCATCGACTACTGATGCCCGCCAACGCATGTGTGCTGACGGGAGTGACGTACCTCGTCGGTGGCGCCCGCAGCGGCAAGAGCGCACTGGCGGTCACGTTGGCCGCTCAGCAGTCGGCACCAGTCGCCTTCGTCGCCACCGCCGAGGGCTTCGACGCCGACATGGCCGAACGCATCGCCGCCCACCGTCGCGATCGCCCGTCGTGGCCGACGATCGAAGCGCCCGTCGAGCTCGGATCCGCCCTCGGGCAGGTGCCGGTCGGCCACCTCGTCATCGTTGACTGTCTCACGGTGTGGGTCGCCAACCTGTTCCACCACCTTCCGGGGCTGGCCGACCGCCGGATCCGTTACGACGCGCTCGTTGAAGTACTCGGTGACCGGAGCGATCCGACGATCATCGTGTCGAACGAGGTTGGCCTCGGACTGCACCCGGAGACATCAATCGGGCGCGAGTATCGCGACGAGATCGGCCGGCTCAACCAAGGAGTCGCGGCGCTCGCCGATCGCTCGCTGCTGCTCGTCGCCGGACGAGCCCTCCGCCTCGGCGACCCATTGGAGATGATCTCATGACCTGGCTCCGCGATGCCATCGCAACCCTGCCCACCGGTGACGAGGCAGCGGCCGCAGTTGTCCGCGGCCGGGCCGACGACATCTTGCGCCCGGCTGGAGCGCTTGCCCGTTTCGACGAGGTCGCCTCGTTCATCGCCGAGTGGCAGCGGACGTCGCAACCGGCGATCCGTCGACCGGCGGCACTCATCTTCGCCGCCGACCACGGGGTGACGGCCGCAGGCGTGAGCAAGTACCCCGTCGACGTGACGGCGGCGATGCTCGCTGCGTATCGAGCCGGGAAATCCACCATCAGCGCGTTCGCCGCGGTCGCCGGGGCAACGGTCGAGGCGATCGATGTGGGCGTCGGCAGGCCCACGGGCGACATCCGTTTCGAGTCGGCGATGTCACCCGAGCGCTTCGACGAAGCCATCGACGCTGGGCGCAGCGCAGTGGAATCGCTCGACGCCGACCTGCTCGTGATCGGTGAGATGGGCATCGGCAACACCACCGCGGCCGCGGCCGTGGCCGCAGCACTCGGCGGTGGCGAGGTGGCTGCCTGGGTCGGGCGTGGCACCGGCCTCGACGAAGAGGGCATGGATCGCAAGCGCGAAGCCGTACGCCAGGCCGTCGACCGGATCGCCGGTGTGGTCGATCCGCTCGAGGTACTGCGCGAAGTGGGCGGAGCCGAACTGGTGGCGATGGCCGCGGCGATCGTGGCCGCCCGCCACCGAGCCCTGCCGGTGCTGATCGACGGCTACGTGGTGACCGCCGCTGCGCTGCCGTTGTTCTCGGTGCGTTCCGACGCGCTGGCACATTGCCTTGTCGGGCATTGCTCGGCCGAACCGGGGCACCGGCGATTGCTCGAGCGGATCGGCAAGCAACCACTGCTCGATCTGGAGATGCGCCTCGGCGAAGGGTCCGGGGCGATGGCCGCGGTACCGCT
>JAYURF010000293.1:0-13880 GCA_043756365.1 Acidimicrobiales bacterium | reverse complement strand
GGTTCAGAACAGCCAGGGGAACTCGCTCCAGTCGGGGTCGCGCTTTTCGAGGAACGACATCCGCCCCTCCTGCGCCTCGTCGGTCATGTACGCCAGGCGGGTGGCCTCACCGGCGAAGATCTGCTGGCCGACAAGACCGTCGTCGATCAGGTTGAACGAGTACTTCAGCATCCGCTGCGCGGTGGGGCTCTTGCTGTTGATCTCGCGGGCCCACTGCAGAGCCGTTGCCTCAAGTTCGGCGTGGGGTGCGACGGCGTTGACCATGCCCATCCGGTAGCCGTCGGTGGCGGTGTATTCGCGGCCGAGGAAAAAGATCTCGCGGGCGAACTTCTGGCCGGTTTGGCGGGCGAGGTAGGCGCTGCCGAACCCGCCGTCGAAGCTGGCCACGTCGGCATCGGTTTGCTTGAACCTGGCATGTTCCTCGCTGGCGATGGTGAGGTCGGCTACCACATGAAGGCTGTGCCCGCCGCCGGCAGCCCACCCCGGCACCACGCAGATCACGATCTTGGGCATGAACCGGATCAGCCGCTGCACCTCCAGGATGTGCAGCCGCCCGGCTCGGCCGGCCTGGATGGTGTCGGCGGTGTCGCCGGCTTGGCCCTGCGGGCCGACCGCTTCGGTGTACTTGTAGCCGTCGCGACCGCGGATGCGTTGATCGCCGCCACTGCAGAACGCCCAGCCGCCGTCCTTTGGCGAGGGGCCGTTGCCGGTAAGCAGCACGCAGCCGACGTCGGTGGTCATCCGCGCATGATCGAGCGCGGTGTACAACTGGTCGACGGTCTGTGGCCGGAACGCGTTGCGTACCTCGGGCCGGTCGAAGGCGATTCGTACGGTGGCCCGGTCGATCGCCGTCGGCCCGGTCGCTCGGTGGTAGGTGATGTCGTCGAACGTGAAGCCGGGTACCGCTGCCCATGCACTCGGGTCGAAGATCTCCGACACCAGGTTGTCGCCGTCAAGCTCGCTCATCACCCCATCTTGGTGCATGCCCTTGGCGCTTGCCGCACTGCTACCTTCAGCCCATGCCGCTGCAGATCTTCGGAGTCACCGGATTGCCCGAGATCGCCCCCGGTGCCGACCTCGCCGCGCTGATCGCGAGTGCCGCAACCGTAATGGGCTCGCCACTCACCGATGGCGACGTGGTGGTGGTGACATCGAAGATCGTCTCGAAGGCCGAGGGCCGGATCGTGGAGCTGGCCGATGTGCAGCCGTCGCCGTTTGCGATCGAGTGGTCGCTGCAGTGGGAGAAAGACCCGGCTGTGACCGAGTTGGTGCTGCGCGAAGCGAAGCGTGTGGTCCGCCAACTGGGGCCGGTGTTGATCACCGAAACACGTCACGGGCTGGTGTGTGCGAACAGCGGGATCGACCAGTCGAGCAGTGGTGCCCATGGCCGGGTGGTGCTACTGCCGCTCGATCCCGATGCGTCGGCCCGCCGGATCCGTGCCGGCTTGCGGGTAGTCGGGTTGGAGGTGGCCGTGATCGTGAGCGACACGTTCGGTCGTGCCTGGCGTGAGGGCCAGACCGACATCGCCATCGGGGTTGCCGGAATCGATCCGATCTACAGCTACATCGGCCAGGTCGACCCGCACGGCCATGAGTTCAAGGTTCAGGCCGTGTGCACCGCCGACGAACTCGCTGGAGCTGCCGAACTGGTCAAGGGCAACGTGTCGCGGGTGCCGGTGGCGGTCATCCGCGGCTTCGCCTTCGAACCGAACGACGACGCCACCATCGCCCCGGTGCTTCGCGACCAGAGCCGCGACCTGTTCCGCTGACCGGGCGCTCGGGGGTTGGGCGCGTGGGGAGGTTGGCTCGTCTCAACTTGATTCACGATCGGCCGGCTGGCTCCAGCACGCCGGCCGATCGTGAGGATCAATGCCCCGATGACATCTGTCGGCCGTGGGGGTCAGACCGACATCGACGCGGTCACGATGTGGGTGACCTCGTCGCCTGTGAGCTCGTCGTTGGCGCACAGTGCGTCGGCCAGCGCGATCAGCGTGGGGCGGTGCTCGAGCATGGTGCACGCCACCCGGTCGGCGGCGCTTTCGAGGATGTTCTCCATCTTCGCCCTGGCCGGCGGATCGGACAGCACCTTGGCCACGAGGTTGCCGGCCATCGGCACCGACGCCGCTTCCAGGCTGATCAAGGTGTCGGCGGCACCGAGCTGGCCGATGAGTTGAGCGGCGACAGTGGTGGCGTAGGCCAAGTCGGCGGCGATCCCGCTGGAGGCATCGCCGTACTCCTGGATCTCGGCGGCGCGGCCCGCGAGGGCAATGGCGATCAGATCGGCGCCCTCGGAAGGCGTGCGCAGGTGGCGCTCCTCGGCGTCACCGTGGGAGACGAGGCCGAGCGCAGAACCACGGCGCAAGATGGATGCGATGCGGATGTCTCGCCCGTAGAGGGTCGCGATGAGGGCGTGGCCGGCTTCGTGGATGGCGACTCGACGGCGCTCATCAGGGTGGTAGCCGACGGGGTGGGCGAGGCCGATTTCGACCGTGAGCTGTGCTTCGATCACGTCGTCCATCGTCATCGACTGGCGACCGTGGCGTAGCGAGACGATGAGCGCCTCATCGAGCAGACGCTCGATGCGTACTGGGCTGTAGCCGCCGGTGATGTCGGCGATCTGGTGCGAACTCACCTCGGCTTCATGTGACTTGCGTGCCAGGTAGTACTCGGCGATCTCGACGCGGTCGGCGCGGGGCGGCAGGTCGAAGTGAATCACCCGGTCGAAGCGGCCGGGGCGCAGCAGCGCCGGGTCGAGGTCGGAGGCGCGGTTGGTCGCGGCGACGACCAAGATGTTGGCGGTGGTCGGCGTGGGGCGGGGGAGCGCCCTGTCGAGGGGGAGGAACACGTTGATCGCGTCGATGAACTTGCTCTTCATCCGGTCGCGTCCGGTGGGCATGTCGAAGCTCTGCATCTGCACGAGCAGTTCGTTGACGACCCCGACGATGCCTTCGCTGCGTCCGCCGCCCATCCCGCTGCGCGAGCCGCCGATGGCGTCGAACTCCTCGATGAACCCGATTGCGCCGCCTTCGGCTCGGGCTGCCTTGCGCAGCGACTTGAAGAAGCTGCGGATCTTGCGGTTGGTCTGGCCGTAGTACATCGACTGGAACGCGCTGGCCGACACGAACAGGAACGGCACGCCGGCCTCGGCGGCGATCGCCTTGGCGAGGTAGGTCTTGCCCGTGCCGGGGGGGCCTTCGAACAGCACGCCCCGCCGGGGGCTGCCGCCCATCTCGGCGGCGAAGGTCTTGTGGGCGAGGAACAAGTTGAGCGTGTCGATCGCTTCGCGCCGGGTTGCGTCGGCACCGACCACGTCGGCGAGGCGGACCTTGGAGTCGCTCGGGCGAAGCAGCGTGTGCGGCGACTGCCCCGCGCCGAGGAACGGGATCAGGATGAGGCACATCAGCGCCAGCAGCAGACCGATCGAGATGGCCATCGTGGGGTCATCGCCGATCAGGTCGGGAAATCCGAGCTCGATCGGGTTGCCCTGCAACTGGCGAACCCAGAACCATGCAAATGGCACGGCGAGGATGACGAACAGCCGCCGCAGACGCTTCTGGCGGACTTGCTCTCGGCGGACGGTCGAGTCGACTCGACGCCCCTGAACAATCGTGCCCTGCTGGAGGTGGGTGATGTCCACGGATGATTCCCTTCGCTTGTAGTTGCGAGGCACCCTAGCACACTTCTCACCCAGAGTGAAAGTGTTTCACGGACAGTGGTTGTCAAGGTGCGGGTGGCGAAACCGCTTGATCTGCCCTTGACGGGAACATCATGCCAGTTCAGAGCATGTGTGTGGTGGTGGACCGGGTGGTCGCATGTGGTCTCGTGGGCTGGCGAGGCGGATCAGTCGACGGTGATCTCGGCGAGTGAGCGGATCGCTCGTTCGTCGACTTCGGAGATGTCGAGGATCACCTCGTCGGCGCCGGCCTGGGCGAACTCGTCCACGCGGGCGGCGATCTGGCGGGGGGTTCCGGTGACGGCGGCGGGTACGGAGTCGCCCTGTCGATGGATGGTCTGGCTGCGTGACGAGATCCGCACGCATACGCTGCGGCGGATCTCCTGCGGTGGCCGGCCGAGCTGTTCGGCGATCGCGGTGACTCGCTCGTTCAACCTGGCGAAGCCCTCCGGCGAGTTCTCGCACGCTTCGCATCCGGTGTTCCAGATCTCTGCGGTCGGCAAGGTGATCTCCAACGCGCGGCGGGCGTTCGTGGCGATCATCACCGGGACCCTGGCAACCGGGGCAGGGAGTGCAGCCGTGTCGTGGACAAGCGCCCGAATGATCGAATAGGACGACTCGAAGCGGGAGACGCGCTGGTCGTACGGCATGTCCAAGGTCTGGAACTCTGGCCGGTCCCAATCGGCGCCGAGACCGAGCACGAGACGCCCGCTGCTCGCGGCGTGAACGGCGACCGCCATCTTGGCGATGAAGGCCGGCGGGTGGAACGCGGCACTCACCACCAACGGGCCGATGGCCACCCGTTGCGTGGCGTTGGCGATGGTTGTCAGCAGCGTCCACTTGTCCCACGAGCGCGCGTCGGGCAACGGCGTGTTGCGATCGGCCTCGTCACCGTGATCGGAAGTCCGGGCCGCTGGCGTGGCGAGTTGGTCATCCTCGTGGCTCGTGGGGTCGTCCCCCAGCCAGACCGAATCGAACCCCGATTCCTCGGCGGCCTGGGCCATGGCGGCGTAGTTCGACCAGTCGAGCCCTGGACCGGATTGCGGCAACCTGATGCCGATACGTGGGGCTGGACGGGCCATGGCGGCAGTGTAGGTTCCCGGCGATGGATGCATCCGGAGCGAGTTGGGATTCGGTGGGTGTGACGTCCGCAGCCGACACCGGGGCTTCAGCGGTCGTGACAGCAGCGGTCCGACGTGCGCTGGTGATTACCGCCGATGATCGCAGCGGAGCACTCGAAGCTGCAGCGGAATGCGCCGACCGGGGCCTGTTGGCAACGGTGCTGGCGGGCTTGGGAGCGAACGCGGCGGACGTTGCGATCGGGTGCTGCACGGTGGCCGACATCGACTCCCGCCACCTCGATCCAGCTTCGGCCGCAGAACGGATGCGGCGCGTGGTCGCCTCGCACCACGTGGTTGCACACAAGATCGACTCGACGTTGCGCGGCAACTGGGACGCCGAGATCGGCGCGATTGCCGGCGCCGGTCGACGTGTGTTGGTGATTCCGGCCCACCCGCTGGCGGGCCGCGTGTGCCGGGGTGGCACCGTGTTCGTCGACGGGGTGCCGGTGAGCGAGAGCACCTACGCCGGCGATGGCCGTTCGGACGTGACGACGAGCCGGCCGGCATCTCGACTGGCGGGGTCGGTGGAACTTGCCGGCGCGCACGATGTGAACCGGTGGCTTGCTGCAGGCCCTGCAAATCGACCCATCGCCGTGGTCGACGCCGCGACGGTTGCCGACATCGAGGCCGTAGTCGACGCGTGGTGCACGCCGTCACCGGGATCGGCCGGTCGTGCGGCCGGCGTCGTGGTGTGCGGTCCTGCGGTCGTCGTCGGCATCGCCGCCTGCCGCTCGCAGCGCGGGGCGGGACCTGGCGGAGTGCAGTCGTCGCGCATCCTTTCGAGCAGTTCGGCCAGCGTCCGCGCACCCGTGTTGGTGATCGTCGGCAGCCTGCATCCCGCAAGCCGTGCACAGCTCGCCGCACTCCGCCGCCGTGGCGTGCCCGTCGTCGGTCCGGGCGACGCCGCCGGGCTGCGTGGCCTGGCCGGTTCTCCGGTGGCGGTGATCGCCGGTGATCCGGACGGAAAGTCGGCGCGCCCTGCGGACGTGGGCGTTGCTGCGGCGTTGGGCGTTGCTGCGCGTACTGTCGTCGGCCATCGGTGGTTCGCCACGGTGATCCTGGTCGGCGGTGAGACCGCGGCGGCGTTCATCGGCGATGCAGCCGTGCAGGTGCATGGTTCGCTCGCACCGGGCATTGCCGCCGGCGCGGCATCGATTGGCGGTCGGCGCATCGAGATCGTCACCAAGCCCGGCGGGTTCGGTGACCCGCAGTCGCTCGTTCGGTTGCTGGTCGCGCTGCTCCCGCACGGCGAGGCTGGGTCGTGAGCGCCGCGACACCCGCTCCCGGCACGGTTGCGGGAGATGGCCAGAGCCCGCCGCTGGCGATCACGATGGGTGACGCATCGGGCGTCGGGCCGGAGATCGTGCTCCGACGTGCCGCTGACCATGCGTTGGCCGGGTGTGTCGTGTTCGGCGATTTGGCCATCTTGCGTCACGGCGCAGACCTGCTCGGGATCGATGTTGCGCTGCATGTCATTGACGGGTCCGGCGGCATCGGCCAGCAGTCGGCCGTCGCCCAGGCCCACGCCCACCCAGGTATCGCCGTGGTCGACCTCGGCTGCCTCACGGCCGGCGATCACCGGCCGGGTCAGATCGATGCTGCCTCGGGCGCAGCGGCACGCGCGTACGTGGTCGCGGCCACCCGCGCCGCGCTTCGTGGCGACGTCGCCGGGGTGGTGACGATGCCAATGAACAAGGAGTCGACGCAGCTGAGCGACCCCGCCTTCGTCGGGCATACCGAGCTGATCGCCGGGCTGTGCGGCGTGGACCGGTTCTCGATGATGCTCACCGCAGGAAACCTCGCGGTCACCCATGTGAGCACTCACGTGTCGCTGCGCGAGGCGATCGAGCGGGTGACCGTTGCTCGCGTGCTCGACGTGATCGAGCTCACCCACCGGACGCTCGTGCGCTTCATCGAGCGACCCCGCATCGCCGTGTGTGGGCTGAATCCCCATGCCGGCGAACATGGGCTGTTCGGCGACGAGGACGCCCGCCACATCGTCCCGGCAATCTCCTCGGCGCAGGCTGCCGGCATTGATGCCAGCGGTCCACATCCCGCCGACACCGTGTTCCATCAGGCGGTGCACCGCCACCGCTACGACGCGATCGTGTGCATGTACCACGATCAGGGGCACACACCGATGAAGCTGCTCGCGTTCGAAACGGGGGTCAACATCACCCTCGGGTTGCCGATCGTGCGCACGTCGGTCGATCACGGGACGGCGTTCGACATCGCCTGGACCGGCACCGCGTTCACCGGCTCGCTCGACCACGCCCTCGCCTGGGCCCGCAAGCTCGCCCCCTGAAATGATCTGGGCAGGATTTGTTTCGGTTTCCGAGAGGAATGCTGCCCAGATCCGTCGGCCAGTCAGGCGATGCGTCAGGCGATGCGTCGGGCGCGTCGGGCGCTGCGTGCTTCGGGGAGCAGCATCAGTGACGAGATCACGATCAGCGCGGCTGCCATGCTCGCCACCGTGGTGAGGTCGAAGCGCTCGATCACGACGAACCCGAGCAGCGGTGCAGAGACGGCACGGATGCCGGTGAAGAACGTGTGCAGGCCCATGTAGTCGGCCACCCGGCCCGGCGGGGCGAACTTGGTGACCCACAGCGTCCACATCAGATCGCCCCCGGCGCTGCCGACACCGAACGCGACGGCACCGAACAGCAACCCGATGCGCCCGGTGCCGGAGAAGAACGCGGCGACGTAGACGGCGAAGCACAAGTTGACCATGATCCGTGCCGAGAAGAACGACATGCGGTCGAACAGGCGGCCGAACACCGGCATGCACGCCAGTCGAACGATCGACGGGACGGTGACGGTGAGGAGGATGATCTCGGCTGCGTCGGCGTTGATCCCGTAGCGCGGCCTGGCGAGGAACTCCACTCGCAGTGGCAGCAGCATCAGGTTGCCGAAGCCCATGAACATCCACGCGATCAGGGTGAGGCGCAGCTGGCGGTCCTCGCCGAGCAGATGGAAGTGGGGCAGCGTCGACGGGTGCCGTCCGTCGACGGGTGGGATCGGCTGGGACGGGAACCGGTGTTGCGCCCAGGCCACTGCGGTCATCGCGATGGTGCCCACCAGGGCCAGGTGCCACCATTGGTCGGGGTTGGCCTTCAGGTACGCGCCCATCGCCAGCCCGGTCAGTGCGCCCGCGGCGACCCGGACCGTCATGCCTCGACCGACCCGCTTGCCCCGGTCCGCCGCTGCAAAGTTGCTGTCGTAGGTGGCTGTCGACAGCGGGATCGATGCGGTGATCGCGGCGATACCGATGATCGCCCCGATCACCAGCAGGCCGATCGGGCCGATCGCCGCCAGCGCGAACCCGACCGCGCCGATCAGCGAGATCATTGCCGCCAGGCGCATCGCCGGGATTCTGGTCCGTCGCGCTGCTTCGGTGATGAATGGCGAGAGCAAGAGCCCAACGCCCGATGCCGCGGCAATGAGGCCCTTCACCCATCCCGCTGCGTCGAACTGGGTGATCGCAATTGTGAGCAGTACCGACGTTTCCAGCGGCACGAGCACCCCCGCCGGCATCGCCCGGACGACGTCGAGTACCTGTGTTCGCCGGACCACCTCGTCGTCGTCGCTCGGCCGGGCGGGTTGGCCCAGCGATTGCGTCGACGTCATCAACTCAATCCTACGAGCCGGTTGCGTGAGGACGGCCGTCGGTCGAAGCCGGGCTCATACGAGGCGGCGGAGGGCTTGGTCGGGTTGGTTGCGGCGGGCGAGCACGATGGCGACGTCGGTGAGGTGGCAGCCGTTTGCGCTGACGATGGCTGGGTTGACATCGAGCGATTCAATGTCGGGATGATCCGACAGCAACCGCCCGATGCGGATGATTGCGGCCACGAGCGGAGCGTCGTCAATACCCGCCGAGCGCAGCGCGAGCCCCGCCCGCGAGCCTCGAACGAGGGCCACGGCTGCCGACGGTGAGATGGGCACGAGCCTGCTGGTCTCGTCGCCGATCGCGTCGGCCGCCATCCCGCCGATGCCGAACGTGAGGACGGGGCCGATCCGGTCGTCGGTACTTGCCCGCAACCGCACATCGACGCCGGGGGTGACCATCGCCTGGATCACCACCACGTTGGCGTCGGCACCGAGCCCCGCTTGCATCGCTGCCAATGCCTCCACCACCGAGCTTTCGTCGTGCAGGTCGAGGGCCACACCAGCCGCAGCAGAGCGCCCGGCGTGGCGGCGGGTGCTTTTCATCGCCACCGGGTAGCCGATCGTGGTGGCTAGCGCGACCACCGATTCCGCAGTGGGGCGCTCCATCTGCGCCGACAATGGGGCCGCCAAGCCATATGCGGCAAGGATCGCGCGCAGCTCCTCGCGCGTCGGTTGCTTGTCGCCGCGGTCGAGCACTGCGCTGATCACTGCGGACACTGCGTCGGGATCGGTGAGGGTCTCGTCGGGCAGCCGCTCTTCATCAGCAGCCTCGGCCGACAGCCAACGGCGGTAGCGCCACATCCGCCCGAGAACCGCTGCTGCAGGTTCGGGGAACGCAAACGTCGGTACCGCCGAACCCGGCTGCAACGCGCCGTCGCCGCGGCCGAGCATCACCGCAACAATCGGCTTGGTGGCACCCGCACAGGCGGCCTCGATTTCGTCGATCGGTGCCTCGGCGGCAACGACGGGAGGGGCGTGAATCACCATCACCGCATCGATCTGCTCGTCGGCCAGCGCAGCCGCAAGGGCGGGTCCGAAATCGGCAACGGAGGCTTGCCAGCCGAGCGCCACCGGGGGGTCAACCACCGTCAGCCCTGCATCGAGCAGTGCGGTTCTGGCGAGCACGCCGGGGCTGCGCGAGTTGCTGATCACCGCAACCCGCGGGCCGGCCGGCACTGGCTGACCGGCCATCACCCGGGCGGTGTCGAGCATCGCCCGGACTGTTGGAACCTCCACCAGCCCGGCCTGTTCGTAGAGCGCCGCGGTAGCGGCCCCGAGCCCGGCGTCGCCGGTGCGGATTGCCACGATCGGCCGGCGCCGGCCCACTCGCCGGGCGATGCGCGCGAACTTGGCGGGGTTACCGAATGTCTCGGTGTACATCGCGATGACGGCAGTGGTCTCGTCGTCTTCCCAGAATTGAAGGAGATCATTGGCTGAGACGTCGGTCTTGTCGCCGAGCGACACGAACCACGACAAGCCCATCCCGAGGCTCTGAGCGAGTTGCAGCAGCGATGCGCCGAGTGACCCGGACTGCAACGAGATCGCGACCCCTCCCGGGGGTAGGTCGATCGGCACCAGGGCTGCCTGCACACCCGCCGACATCGCTCGTAAAGCATCGCCGCTTTCGTTGAGGGGTCCGTCGCCGGCGTCGTCGGGCCGGTTGGCCGGATGCGGCACGGGGGTGGGACGCGATGGGTGGACGTGCCAGCGTCCGGCGGCAACGCCCATGCTTGCCGGTCCGATGATGCGCATTCCGTGCCGGCGGGCGCGATCGACGATCTCGGTCATGTCGATGTCGGTGCCATCGACCGCGGTGATGATCACCGCACCGCGCACCCGCCGCTCGATGCAGTCAGCGAGCACGCTCAGCAAGCCTTCGACAGGGCAGGCGATGACGGCCAGCCAGATGTCGTCGACGATGTCGCCGACGGTGGCGTACGTGGGGACCCCGCCGACGGTCGGATGGTTCGGGTTGACCGCGAACACGGGCACGTCGGTGCCGCTCGTGACGTTGCGCCACAGTTCGCGACCGACCGAGCCAACCTGATCCGAAGCGCCGACCACGGCGATCGAGCGGGGGAACAGCAGCCTGGCCATCGAACGGCTGTCGGCTCGCTGCTCGCGGGCTTCGACCGAGTCGACGAAGGCTTCGGTGCTGTCAAGGGTGAACTCGAGATCGATCACGCCGCTGTCGAAGTGCCGGCGGACCGGCCAACCGGCGCGGGCGAACACACCGAGCATCGGCCGGTTGTCGGCGAGCACGTCGGCGGTGAACCGCTCGACGCCGTTGGTGCGGGCGATCACCGCGAGATGCTCGAGTAACAGCGTGGCGATGCCCTTTCCTTGGTGCACATCGTCGACCATGAACGCAACGTCGGCATCGGGCCGTCCCGGCCAGCGTTCGTAACTGGCCCACGCGGCGAACTCGCCGCGCACCTCCAGCACGAGCGCCACGCGGTTCACGAAATCGACCTCGGTGAAGTGGCGCAGCTCCGTCGCTGTGAGGGTTGGCTTGGGCGAGAAGAAGCGTCGGTACAGGTTCTCGCGTGGTTGGCGTTCGTGGAAGGCCAGCAGGTCGGCGGCGTCGTCGGGGCGAATCGCGCGCACGTAGGCGGAATCGCCGTCGGCGAGCACCACCGGTGCCGCCCACGATTCCCTGTCGGTCGTCATGGCGCTATCCCCGCCGGTGCCGGTCCGGTCCCGGCGACTCGGGCCGACTCGATCTTGGCGGTGGTCAACTTGGCGCGCCCGACGATGAACAGCACAACGTAGATCCCGCCCTCGGCGAACCACACCGACCGCAACGCCGCGTCGCGGCTCGCCACCGTGTCGACCACGGTGATCAGCACACCGCCGAGCGCGGCCCCGATCGGCATCATCCCCCACGCAAAGAACCGGTACACGCTGTTCACCCGCCCCAGCAGGCCGGGCGGGATGATCGTCTGGCGCAAGCTGACGGTGATCACGTTCCACAGTGTGCCGATCAGCGCCGTGAACCCGAACAGAACGAGCACCACCGGCCACACGGCGACCAGGCCGATCAGGAACGAGATCACGGCACCTCCGCCGAGCGTGATCGCCAGGCACGTGCCGCTGCCGAGGCGTTTCGACAGGTACGACGCTGCGGTCCCACCGATGATCCCACCGAGCGCGCCGCCGAAGCCGATCACGGTGAACAGCAGCGGCCCCACGTCGAGCACCTCTTGCGCGAACAGCACCAACGTCGCCCCACTGACCATGCCGGCCAGGTTCATCAGCCCGAGAATGATCGCCATTGGCCGCAGCAGCTCGTGACTCCACAGCCAACGCACCCCTTCGGCGAGTTCGCTGCGCCAATGCGGGCGTACCGGGTCGCCGTCTGGGCCGCCGTCGGGGCGTGCGGCCCGGAACGTGCCGGGAATGCTCGCCATCAAGGCAGCCGCAACGAAGAACGACACGGCATCGAACATGAACGGCAACGCGAACGCGCCGAGCAGCAGCAGCGATCCGAGAGGCGGGCCGATGAAGGTGTTGGCCACCCCCTCAGCCGCCCAGAGCCGCCCATTGGCCTTCTCCAGTTGATCGCCATCGACGATCGAGGGCATGAACGTCTGCCCGCAGTTGTCGCGCAGGACCTCGGCCATGCCGAGCAGCAGTGTGGCCAGCAACACGATCAGGTACAGCCCGGTCGTCGTGCCGATCACCTCGTCGAGCTCTGTCGGGCCCGGCAGATCACCTTGCCGGCCAAGCACGGCCAGGGCCACCAGGAGCGTCAGCGCGAACCGGATGGCGTCCATTGCCACCATTGCTCGGCGGCGGTCGACACGGTCGGTGATCACCCCGGCGGGAAGCGAGAACACGAGCCACGGCAGTCGCTGGGCGACGGCGACGAGCGCCACCAGCAACGGGTCACGAGTGACCGCCGAGGCCAGCCACGGGTAGGCGATGGTGCCGATGCCATCGCCGATGTTCGACACGGTGGTTGCGACCAGCAGCTTGCGGTAGCTCGATCCGAGCGGGACCAGCGGTGGCTGACGTGAAACGTCCGCGAATCGGCGGCGGGACAGGAGGGACATGACCCGCCCAGTCTGGTCGAAGTCGCCACGACTGCGCACCGCCGTGCGTCACATGGACACGGCGCTCACATGTCTGCCCGTAGCACTCGCACGTCATAGGCCCCAGCCCAGCGATCTGCGGTGACCAATACGGCGCTGTGCTGGCGTGCCTGCGCGATCAGCATTCGGTCGAACGGATCGCGATGATGTAACGGAAGCTGACCTGCGGCTTCGGCATCGGCTCGGTCGATCGAGACGAGTCGCACACCGCTTCGCTCGATCTCGTCCCACAAACTGTCGGGCGCACGAAGCTTGCCCAGCGCGGTCTTGATCGAGGTTTCCCACACGCTGGCAGCACTGGCGATCACGTCGTTGTCGGCCCGCTGCAGGGCGGCCACGGTGTTGATCCCCAAGCGATGGGGGGCGCTCACCATCCACAATGCGGTATGCGTGTCAAGGAGCAGGGTCGTCACCGGCGGCTCCTTCGAACTCGCCCGCAAGGTCGTCATCCACGTCGTCGAAATCCTCGCTGATCCACACCTGTCCGGTAAGCGCCCCGAATGTGCGGGGAGTGTGCGGAGCAAGCGGCACCAGCCGTGCCACCGGTTTGCCGGCCCGTCCGATCACGATCTCCTCGCCGGCTGCGGCGCGGTCAAGTAACCGCGAGAGATGCGTCTTCGCCTCATGAACGTTCACAACGGACATGGGATTGAGCTTAGTCCGGTCCGGTCCGGTCCGATCCGACTGTGGCACTGGTCGGGCCGCTGGCGCTCAGGTGTCGTCGGGAGCCTTCTCGACCCGCAGGATCCACGTGCCGGGCGAGAGCGGGGGAAGTGCGTCCGTCGTGCCAGGCCGCGTTGCGCTGCGTTGCACTCCATCGACGTCGTCGAGGCGTTTGTTGAGCGACAGCAACCGGCCGATGACCGGCAAGGCGATCACGTTCGCGCTGTGCAGTAGGCCCATGATCAACAGGATCCCGCCGATGCGGGCCACCTCCTCTTTCAGCTGCTCGCCGGTCGAGGCCTGCCACCCGTCGCTCGGTACGAACGTCACCGTGAACAGGATGAACGACGTGAAGATCAGGTAGTAGGCCACATCGGTCAGCACCAGATAGCTCTTGCCGGTCCGTGGATTGGCTCGAAACACGTCGGCCGCGTAGGCGCGGCCGAAGCGCTTGATGAACGGGCCGAGGCCGATGGCGATGACCACCAGCACGATGTTCGTGAGCAGTTCGATGACCCACCAGTCCATGGTGAACCTCCTCTTTCCGTCTTGGTCAATGGTTATGTCGGACAGTGCGATGGCGAGCAGCGCGAATACGCCGACTCCGGAGGCCGCCCACGCCGCCATCGTGCGCCGCCAGCGGCGGCGTGCCCTGGCATCGGC
>JAYURF010000292.1:0-4697 GCA_043756365.1 Acidimicrobiales bacterium | reverse complement strand
CGATGCGGTGGCCGAGTTCGGCGGCTGGTCTGGCGAGGCCCATGTCGGTCAGTTGGCGCACTGCCCGAGGAGTGATCAGATCGCCGCAACCCTTGGAGCGGGGAAACGTGCGCCGTTCCGCGACGGTGACGTGGTGGCCGAACGACGCCAGCCAGTAGGCGGCCGCGGCACCTGCGGGCCCACCGCCGACTACCAGTACATCGGTCCCCGTGCCTTCGCTGGTCCCCGTGCCTTGGCCGGTCGACGACGTCATGGCGCAGCTCTCATCGCCACGGCCTGCGTACCGACGGCTCGCCGACCAGCACTCCGGCGGGCGACATGGCCACGTTCAGCCTCAGGGGGCTTCGGCGAGTGGCGGGCTGCCCGCAGCCGGCTCGGTGCCGACCTCGAGCGTGTCGGCCAATTCTTCGGCGATGTTGGTGAAGGTGAGCTCGCCTTCTTCCAGACCCAAGAACGCGGGCGCCTCGGGGCTGCACCACTTCTCGTACTCCTCCAACGATGAACCGGTGGGATCGGCCCCGCCGAGGGTGAAACGCTCGTGGCACACCACGGCCAAGATCTCCGCCTCGGTCAGCTCGTCGCGTTGCCCCGGCATCACCCCGCGGCCCTGGCTGAGGTGCGCGCCGCCCTCGCGTTCTGGGTTGCCGTAGCTCTCGACGCCCGCATTTGCGTAGGCGAGGCTGCCGTTGTAGACGAAGCGGAGCTGGTCTTCGATGTGCGGGAACGTCTTCAGCACCTCGCCGCCGGCGAACTGATACCCGAGCCCGGATACGCCTTGGCCTTCGGCGCCGTGGCAGCTCGAACAGCCGCCGGCGGTGTAGATCTCCGCTCCCTCGCCCAGTGGCCCGCCGACATGTGGCTCTCGCGGGGTGAGCCCGCGAGCGTACATGAACACCCACAGCGGCAGAATGCTGAGGGTGGCCATGGCCCAGAACGGGATCTTCGGGCGGGCCTTGGCGGCGGCCACATACGGTGGGTCGGGCTTGGGTGGCGGTGGCGCTGCGGGCGCGGCCTTTTTCGCCGGAGCAGCGGCTTTGGCTGCTGGCGCGACACCCGTGCCAGCCGCGGTCGCGGCGTCGGCGGCCGGAGCAGCGGCATCGGCGGGCGGCTCGGCGCCATCAGCTTTGGCCTTAGCATCCTGGCTCCGCTTGAGGAGGTGCGCGGGGATTTCGGTCACGGCAGTGCACGATAGACGGCGACGGCATGAAATCTCCGAATCTGGCGGAGCACGAACGCACAACCCGTCGCCATCGTGAGAGTTGGGTGGTAGACCGGTACCCAACACCCACTCTCCGCCGCGTGTTCACCCAGCGACAACAGGTTCACTGGAGCGAACTGGTGTCACCTCGCGCTGTGGTGACTAATGTTCGTGCAGAAATTCACGAGGCCTTACCGGAACAAGGAGCGACGCCAGCGTGCAGCTTGCAATTGATGTGTCGACGTGGCCAGGGGTGAACCAGGCGCTGATTTTTTCGTTCCTGCTGTCCTCCGGCCTTGCGCTCTTGGCGATCCCCTACGGCAAGCGTCGACCCATTGGCACGCCATTCACCTGGGGTGAAGCGATGCTGGCGGCCACATTCGCGTTCGGCGTGATGTTCATCGCGTTCGGCGTCGTGCCGCACCAGTGGATCGATCACGCCGACAAGAACCTCGGCTGGAACAAGGCCAAGATCATCTACGGCCCCTTCGATCTGTTGAAGCCGAAGGCGTTTGGTGGCAACTTCCCGTTCACGATGCAGTACGAAGCGGTCCGCGACACGGTCGTGGTGCTCATCCACGTGTGGTACTTCGGCTTGCTGATCTTCCTGTGGAACCACTGGCAAAAGCGCGGTCGGACCAAGTCGACCGAGGTGGCCACGTCCACCTACGGCCGCCCGCTGGTGAAGAAGGCCTGACCGATGGCACGCACCGACGCCAACCCGCCGATGATGCCGTACACCGACGCGTACCAGCTCGTCGAAGTCGATGCCGACTACCTGTCGAAAGCTGTCAAGCCCAAGCAGTTCATCCACATCGACCAAACCGAGTGCATCATGTGTGAAGGCTGCGTCGACATCTGCCCGTGGAAATGCATCCACATGGTGAACCCGTCGGCAATCGCCGAGGCCACCGGCACCGAACTCCCCGGCACCGATCCCAGCGACGAGGTGCTGTTCATCATCGACGACGACATCTGCACACGTTGTGCGTTGTGTGTCGATCGCTGTCCGACCGGCGTCATCATTCTCGGCAAGGTCGGTGCACCGGCCTCGGCCGGTGACGCCCACATCCGTACCAACAACCACGGCTACGCCTACGGCATGCGGCTGTAGAGGAACGAACGAGGAACACCCCCAGATGGCCAAGATCATCGATGAGACCCCTCGCCCGACGGTGAAGGACCGCGCTACCAAGGCGGTCAACGACGTGCAGGGCAGCCAGGTGTGGAACAGCATCTTCCGCCCCGGTTCGATCTTCCGCAAGGGCTACACCGATAGCCCGCGCAACCGCAGTTACGTGGTGATGAACTCGGTGCTCTACCACCTCCACCCGGTCAAGGTGAAGCGCCACGCGGTGAAGGTCAGCTACACGCTGTGCCTTGGCGGGCTCAGTTTCTTCCTGTTCATCCTGCTCACGGTGACCGGCATCTTCTTGATGTTTTTCTATCGGCCGGAGGCAACTCAGGCCTGGACCGACATCTCGAATCTGCAGACGTCGGTGACGTTCGGGCTACTGGTACGCAACATGCACCGCTGGGGCGCACACCTGATGGTGCTCACCGTGTTCTTGCACATGGCCCGCGTCTTCTATCACGGCGCCTACAAAGCCCCGCGCGAGTTCAACTGGGTGATCGGCATCGTGTTGTTGATGTTGACGTTGCTGCTCAGCTTCACCGGGTACCTGCTGCCGTGGGACCAGTTGGCGCTGTGGGCCGTGGCCGTGGGCACGAACATGATGGGCTACACCCCGGTGTTCGGGAGCGAGGTCCGCTTCGTGCTGCTCGGTGGCCGCGAAATCGGTGCCGAGACCCTGTTGCGATGGTACGTGTTGCACGTGTTGTTGTTGCCGTTCGTGATCGTCATCTTCATGGCGATCCACTTCTGGCGAGTCCGTAAAGACGGCGGGATCTCGGGTCCGCTGTGATCTCCGTTGTCATGATTGATTCACTGCGAGAACTGCGAGGGAGGGTTCGATGACCGAAATCCCCGAACACCTGTTGAAGCGAGCTCAAGCCGCGCGCGAGGCCTCGGCGGCCGCCCAACCGGCCGCCCCTGCCGAGACTCCCGGCGAAGCTGCCAGCGATCCGCGGATCCCGGCGCACCTGCTGGAACGCAGCAAGGCCGCCAAGGCCAACGCCGGCGGCGATTCGTCAGGTGGTGCCGTTGCCGTGCAGGAAAAGGTGGCCAGCGTCGTCGCCGCCGCACCGGCAACAGCTGGCATTCCCGTCGGCGCCGGGCCGGGTGGCAACACCCAGCGCCTGCTCACCGTGGTGAAGAGCGGGTCGATCCAAGAGGTGAAGGCCACCCCGATCGACAAGGTTCACACCTGGCCGCACCTGCTCGCCGCGGAGTTCGTCGCCGCACTGGCCTGCACGGCGTTCACCCTCGTGTTCTCGGTCTTCGTCAACGCACCGCTGTTGCAGATGGCCAACGTCAACCAGACGCCGAACCCGTCGAAAGCACCGTGGTACTTCCTCGGCCTGCAGGAACTGTTGACGATGTTCCACCCGATGGTTGCCGGCGTGACGATCCCCGGTGTGGGCATGATCGTGTTGATCTTTGCCCCATTCATCGACAAGAACCCGTCCAACAAGCCCGAGGATCGCAAGTTCGCCATCTCGTTGATGACGGTGCACCTCATGTTCTGGTCGGTTCTCGTCATCATTGGCTCGTTCTTCCGCGGTCCGGGCTTCAACTTCACCCTGCCGTGGCGCGACGGCCTGTTCTTCGAACTGTGAGGTCCTCATGAACCCAGCAGCACTCATCACCCTTGTCGTTGCCGTTGTCGTCGCCGTCGGCGCGGTCGGCTTCGTTGTCACTGCCAAGCGCAGCGACGTTCGCGGTGCCGGCGCTCTCAGCCGTGAGACGCGCCGCCGCGATCGCGATGCCGACATCGACCTGCCGGCCGCACCGGCTGACCGCGCCACGGGCCGCGACGTCGAACGGGCGGCCGCTGCCGCCCGTGGCACCGGATTGGCCAAGCCCGATCCGGTGGCCCCGGTGCTGTGGTACCCGCCCGATCCCGACGCCCTCGGTGTCAGCCGTCGGCAGTTCTTCAACCGGGCCACGGTCAGCCTCACCAGTGTCAGCGTGCTCACGTTCCTTGCCGCGAGCTTTGTCGCCTTCTTGTGGCCGATCGCCACGGGCGGCTTCGGGGGCAAGGTGCGGGTCGGTAACCGCGACGAGATCCTGGCCAGCATTCGCGGCAGCGGCGGTTTTTTCTACACCGCCGAGGCCCGCTCGTGGATCACGGAGTATCCCGCCGGGGCGCTCGCCAAGGCTGCCGATTCGTATCAGCCGGAGATCCTCGCGGGGATGCAGCAGGGTCTCGTGGCGTTGTACCAGAAGTGCCCGCACCTCGGCTGCCGGGTGCCGAGCTGCACGAGCAGCCAATGGTTCGAGTGTCCGTGCCACGGCAGCCAGTACAACCGCGTCGGCGAAAAGAAGGCCGGCCCGGCACCGCGAGGCATGGACCACTTCGCGATGGCCATCTCCGCC
>JAYURF010000291.1:0-4701 GCA_043756365.1 Acidimicrobiales bacterium | reverse complement strand
AGGCAGTCATCTCATCGGCCTGGATCCAGTCGATACCGCTGGGCGCCCGGACACACCGACGCCCGACGACTTCGCCACCACGGGTGCCGTGCCCGGCGATGGTGACCGGGCCAACGCTGCCGACATCGGCAGCGAACGCCGTCAGATCCACGCGCCCTCCGGCGCCAGGTGGGCGTCGCCGCAACTCGACGGGCTGGGCAGCACCTTGTCGGGATTGGCCAGACCGGTCGTGTCGAACGCAGCACGCAACGCGGCTTGCGCGGCGAGGTCGGCCGGGGAGAACATCAGCGGCATCAGATCTCGCTTTTCCAGGCCGATCCCGTGCTCGCCGCTGAGCACTCCCCCGGCGGCAACCGAGGCGCGCACGATCTCGTCGCCGGCGGCGTGCACCCGTTCCATCGCCCCCGGCTCGCGCTTGTCGAACACGAGCAGTGGATGCAGGTTGCCGTCACCGGCGTGGAACACGTTCATCACCAGCAGGCCGTACCGTTCGGCGATCTCGTACACCTGGGCCAGCACGGCGGGAAGTTGCCGACGCGGCACCACCGTGTCGTGCAGGTAGTAGTTGGGCTTGATCCGGGCGATGGCCCCGAATGCACTCTTGCGGCCCTTCCACAACAGGGCCCGTTCGGTTTCGTCCCGGGCGATGCGCACGGTGCCGGTGCCATGCTCGTGCGCGATCGCGACGATGCGAGCCACATCGTGTTCCAGGCCGTGCGGCTGCCCGGACACCTCGACCAACAGCACGGCCGCAGCGTCGACGGGCAGGTCGGCGTGGATGTACTCCTCGACCGCCTGCACGCACAGCTGGTCCATCATCTCCAGCGCTGCCGGCAGCATCCCGGCGGCGATGATCGCGCTCACGGTCTCGGCCCCCGCGGCAACCGTCGCGAAGTCGAACAGCATCGTGCGCACTGCAGGCGGGTTCTGGGTGAGGCGCACGCAGATCTTGGTGGCGATGCCGCACATGCCCTCGCTGCCGACGAATGCGCCACGTAGGTCGTAGCCGTCGACATCACCGGATTCGCTACCGAGGACCACGACGTCGCCATCGGGCAGCACCACCTCGGCGGCGAGGATGTGGGCAGACGTCACCCCGTCGGCGAGGCAGTGCGGCCCCCCGGAGTTGTTGGCCAGGTTGCCGCCGATCGAGCAGCTTTGCTGACTGCTGGGATCGGGGGCGAAGTGCAACCCGTACTTGGTAACGGCGCGGGTGAGGTCGAGGTTCAACACGCCCGGCTCGACCCACGCAAACCGGTTGACCGGGTCGACCGACATCACCCGGTTCATCTTGGTCAACACGATGACGACCCCATCAGCGGTGGGTGTGGCTCCACCGGCCAGACCGGTCCCGGCACCGCGAGCGACGAACGGCGTGCGGTGGGCAACTGCGGCCATCACCACCGCACGGACCTCGGCGGTGGTCGTTGGGAACACCACAACCCCGGCGACCCCTTCGATGTTGGACGAGTCACGCCGGTACAGGCCGAGCTCGGTGGAACTGACGCGTACACGTGAGGCGTCGAGCGCCTCGCTCAGGTCCGCGACGAGTTCGTGGTTCACGGGCCCCGAAAGCACCGCTTCAGGCACGTCGTCGTGTCCGCTTCGGGTCGTCGCGAACCTGCCGTAGCACGACTACCTGGCCGGCCTCGACGGGATGGCCATCGACGAGCACCATGTCGACATCGTCGAGCACCGTGTCGACAAGGCGCTGCTCGCGGGCCACCGACGTTCGACCGTCGAAACGGGCCCGCAACTCCGTCTCTTTGGCCTTCATCGCCCGGCGGCCCTCACGCGCGGCATCGGCAACCCGATGCCCTCGCTCGCGCACCGATCCCGTCGCCCGCTTGGCAACCTGCACCGGCGCCAACTCGTTGGCGACGGACTTGACCTTGCGCTTGGCCGCACCGACGCCAACCGCACCGGCGGCGACCCCACCAACGAACCAGGTGACTCGCTTCATCATGCCGGTCGCTCCCCCGCTGCCTTGGCCCCCGCTGCCCTCGCCCCCGCTGCCCGCGCAGTCGGTACGTTGACGTCGTCCTTGCTCCGCAAACGCTTGACAGCCCGACTGGTCCCGGTGGCGAGCGCGGCGGTCTTGATCACGGGCGTGCTGAGCGCAGCCCGCGCGACTCGACCGCTGCCTGCCATTGCTCCGCTGATCGCTTCCGCCGAACCGATCACCCGGTCGAAGCGGTCGAGGTCCGACCTCGCCTGTTCGACGGCGGCGGCGGCACCCTGGGTGGACGCGCGCAACTCGACCAGCAACGGCCCGGTCTCGGCGCGCAACGTAGCCACCTCGCCGCGTAGCGCCTTCAGCGTGTCGAGGACCCGCATCAACACCACGATCAGCGCGGCAAATCCGAGGCAGCACAGCACCGCCGCCAGCACCACGCCGAGCTCACCTGCGGTCATTTGCGTCGCTCCATTCGATCTCGCACCTCGCGCTCTCGTCCATACTCGGTCGGTTCGTAGTACCGCTTGTCGACCTGCTCGACGGGGAGGTACTGCTGGGCAACCCAACCATTTGGATGGTCATGAGGGTAGTCGTATCCGGTGCCGTGGCCGAGTGTCTTGGCCCCCTGATAGTGGGCGTCTCGTAGGTGTGGCGGGACCTCGCCGATGGCCCCACCCTGCACGTCGGCGCGGGCGCTCCAGATCGCCAGAGCGGCACGGTTGCTCTTGGGCGCAGTTGCCAGATGGATCACCGCCTGGCTGAGGTTGAGTTGAGCTTCGGGCAACCCGACGTGTTCGACGGCCTGGGCTGCGGCGACCGCGACGAGCAGCGCGGTGGGGTCGGCCAGGCCGACGTCTTCGCTGGCGAAGATCACCATCCGGCGCACGATGAAACGAGCGTCCTCGCCCGCTTCCAACATCCGCGCCAGGTAGTAGACCGCAGCCTGCGGATCGCTGCCGCGCATCGACTTGATGAATGCGCTGACCACGTCGTAGTGGTCGTCGCGCCCGTACCGCAGCGCACTCGTACCGAGGGCGTTCTCCACGTGTTCGAGCGCAACCTCGCCGGGATGGGCAAGTGCCACGGCAACTTCGAGCGAGGTGAGCACCTGCCGGCCGTCACCTCCGGCCCGGCTGAGCAGATGGGCGATCGCCTCGTCGGTGGCGGTGGTCCCTTCGGCCTGCAACCCGCGTTCGATGAGCGTGAGCATCGCCTGCCCATCGAGGGGCTCAAGGCGAAACAGCGTGCTCCGGCTGCGCAACGGCGGGTTGACTTCGAAAAAAGGGTTCTCGGTGGTTGCGCCGATCAGCGTCAGCGTCCCGTCTTCCACCGCCGGTAGCAGTGCATCCTGCTGGGCCTTGGAAAATCGGTGGATCTCATCGAGGAACAAAATTGTGCCGCGACCGTGCTCGCCGAGGCGTTGGCGGGCCCGCTCGATCACCTCACGAACGTCCTTCACCCCGGCCGTGACCGCGCTGAGCTGTTCGAAAGCGCGCTTGGTGGTGCCAGATACGGCAAGCGCCAGCGTGGTCTTGCCGGTGCCTGGCGGCCCCCAGAAGATCGCGCTGGTCAAGCGGTCCTGCTCGACCAGGCGTCGCAACGGCTTGCCCGGCCCGACCAGGTGCTCCTGGCCGACGACATCATCGAGGCTGCGCGGTCGCAGCCGAGCGGCCAGCGGTGCCTGCGCATGCAGCCGCTGCTCGGCCGCGGCGCTGAACAGATCGGTCACCCGCTCGACGCTATCCCGCCCCGCCCACCAACACCGTCAGGGCCGTCAACCCGGTTGCGTACGCATCACGGCGGAAGTCGGGCACGTGCTCGATCAGCCAAGCGGGCTCGACCCATTGCCACGCGACGAACTCGCTGCCATCGGGTGACGGCTCGACATCGTCGTCGACAACGTCGAACATGAACCACTTCTGGACCTGTCCGCGACGCTTGCCCTCTCGCCCGTTGGCGCGCATGATCTCGATCGGCCACTCATAGGCGACCCAGTCCGGGTGCTCGGCGGCGAGAGTGACGTGCTGTGGACCGAGTCCCGTTTCTTCGACCAACTCCCGCCATGCGCCCGTGGCGGGCGTTTCGCCGGATTCGAGCCCGCCCTGGGGCAGCTGCCAGCTTCCCGGCGAATCAGAGCGCTCGAAAGCCATCACTCGCCGCCGGTCGGGGTGGCGTACCACCATCACGACCCCCGCCCGAAAGTGCTGCGCCATCGCCGTACCGTAGGCCACTTCTCGTTCTGGTCACGCGTTCCCGGCGCTGAGCCGGGATGACGTGACCAGAACGAGATCTGGCGCGGGTCAGGCCCTCGGGGGCAGGACGCGGATGCCGAGATCGTCGAGCTGCTTGGTGTCGACGGGGGTCGGGGCATTGGTCATCGGGTCCATCCCCGACTGCGTTTTCGGGAAGGCGATGACCTCACGGATGTTGTCCTCACCGGCGAGGATCGCAACCAGGCGATCGATCCCGAACGCGAACCCTCCGTGGGGCGGGGCACCGTAGCGGAACGGGTTGAGGAAGAAACCGAACCGCTTCTGAGCGTCGGAGTCGCTAATCCCGAGCAGGCCGAAGATGCGCGCCTGCAGCTCGGGCTGATGGATCCGGATCGAGCCGGAACCGAGCTCCCAACCGTTGAGCACCAGGTCGTACGCCTGGCTACGGACCTTCAGCGGCTCGGTCTCGAGCAGGTGCAGATCGTCGGGATGCGGTTGGCAGAACGGGTGATGCCCGGGCTTCGGGCGCCC
>JAYURF010000290.1:0-4705 GCA_043756365.1 Acidimicrobiales bacterium | reverse complement strand
CCGACGGCGAACAGATCCGCGCCACCGGCTGGACCTGATCCGGTATCCAAGAACGGTCTGCACGCTCAGACATGGCCCCGTGACGGTTCGTGCAGTTCGACGAAGATTCCTTCGTAGGTGTGCGCCATCGTCTCGCACGCCTCCCTCATCGCGATGTCAACCATCGGTGCTGCACCAAGTGTGCGCCAACGCTCGATCCCCGCCAACGCACCCGCATGCAATGCAGCGGGGGCCGCATTGCGGTCGAGCCCGAGTCGTTCGTACACGTCGGTCGATTGCGCCATGAGCACGTCGAGCTCGTCGCGCTGTTCGTCGCTGAACGCAACGGTGCGGGATGCGACGAGATGACTCAAGCGCAGCCGAGCGAAGTCGGGAGTGGACGCCTCGCACTGCTCGACCAGTGCGGCAAGGCGGCTCCCTCCGATCACATCGACAGACCTGAGTGCTTCGGCGATCGTTCGGAGGCTGATCAGAGCGGTACGAGCCTTCAAGACGTCGGCCCGAGGCAGGAACTGGTGGACGATCAGTTGGCGTATAGCGTCGAGTCCCGACTCGGCGACGAGGGCTGCGGCGAGCTCGCCTGCCGACGTCGAACGCCGCCCGCGAATCTCGTCGACACAGAAACGAACACCGAACACCCCGAGGCGATCCAACAGATGCCGACGCAGCTCGACAGTCAGGTCGCTTGCGTCGGGTTCGCAGAATGCATCGACAGCGCGAAGCATTCGGTCACGGATCGGATCGGGCGTCGCGGCAAGCTGCCGCAACGCCCACGCCTCGTCCTCACGCAGTGTCAAGCCGGCCTCGGCGATCAAGCCGGCAACCGGCACGACTGCGCTGCACAGGGTTCGTAGCGTCTCGTTGGCTGCATAGCGCTCGGCAATGCGGCGAGACGACGACATCGCGTCGAGGCGACCTGCCCCGATCTCGTCAGCCCGCGACAGCACCGCCACCGCATTGACCGGCGATGAGTCTCCGACGCTGCGGTCCATGAATGACCCCAGGAACTCGGCGTCGCGTCGATGAAGGTGGCGCATGAGATAGATGACGGCGTCCGCCTCACTGGGGCGTGACTCGTCGAGCGCCAGGAACTCGCTGGTTCGCAACGAGTTGTCGACCGACAGCGAGGCAAGTCCGGGGGTGTCGATCAGCGTGATTCGCGCCAGTGCCGATGAAGGCCACGACACCACGAGTCGTTCAATCGTGTCGAGTTGAAGCGTGCCCACGTCGAACTGCAACGCGCCATCGACGCGACGAAACGGAACCGGTACGGATCGGCCGTCGGCGCCGACCGCCACCACGTCGTACCCGTTTCCGTGTTGGTACCAGGTGACCAACCTGGTGCACTCGCCGGCATCTGTCGGGGCCAGCCGCTCGCCAACGAGTGCGTTCAGCAGGGTTGACTTACCCGCCTTGACTCGGCCGGCAATGGCAATCCGCAGCGCACCGTCGAGTCGTGCCCTGACCGCGGCGACATCACCTGCGAACACGCTGCCCTCGGCGAGCGCACCGGCTTCGTCACAGACGATGCTGACGCGGTCGGCGATGGACCGAGGCAAGCCCGCCATCACTCCGCCGACGATCGGGCCAGCGAACGTTCTGCCATGGAGAGACGTTCCAGCAACGCGCCCAACGCAACGACGCGCTGCTGGGCGAACTCGCCGTGTTCGGTCGCCGCCCGCTGCGCCGTGTGGGCCGTCTCTGCATACGTACGTAGCAGCTCCGAAATTCGCCCCGTGAACTCATCACGGATCGACCGTTGAACCTCACGGAGCGCATCGCCGATCTCGTTACCAACGGCGAACTGGACGTCGTCGAGAAACTGGCGCACATTGCTACGCGCCTGTTGTCGTCGTTGGGCGATCTTGCGCTTGCGGGCATCGGCAAGCTGCACTCCGGCGAATGCTGCCCCGATGCTGATGGTGATGGGGTTCGACATGAGGAGCGCCGCCGCTCCGGCAGGCAGAAAAGTCGCCATCATGCCGAACATCATGATCCCACCTTGCGCGCCTCGTAGCCCGACGAGTGCAGAGCTCAGCTGTCGGGTCCCGCGCTTGCCCAGCGGATCGATAGCCCTGTTCGTCCACATCGAGGCCAGCTCGACCTGCGCCGACCGGGTCGGCTCGGACAGATCATCGCCGGAGTCCTCTCCGATCAGATCGACCACCGCTTGGCGGGTGGACTGGGCGCCCCCTTCGATCTCGACGAACACCTGGGTGACGGCATCGGCAACGCTGGTCTGCAGTTGACGCGCAAGCTGATCCCAGTCGTCGGGCGTCTTCAGTAGTTCGATACCAGCTTCGATATCTCGCGAGACCGAACGCATTGCGCCACGGAACTGGTGCCCCGTATTGCTCGACAGGTCCGACAGCCGGTCCGCAACCACGATGCTCCACCTGGCCCCCGGGCCGCGTAGCAGTTCGAGATGAGCGGTCGATTCAGTGAGCCGAGCAACGATCTCGGCGAGATGGGAAGGGTTGTCGAGCACGTCCATTTCGGTCTCGAGAGCCGACTTCATCTGCCGCACTGCGCCGAGTGCCTCGTGGAGGGCTCGCTGTGCGGCGACCGCCTTCGCCGGGGAAACGATCTGGCTGTCGATCCTGGCGAGCAGTGCGGCGACTCCACTCATCTCGACCAGCTTCTCGTCGGGAGGCTCGGATCCGGTAGGCGTCAGGACGGACGAGACGGGCACGACCACTGGGGCGTCGGCCTGGTCGTGCAGGAGACGAGCATTGATCGTCTCGATCCGTCGCCACGATTGGTAGAGGTCGATCTTGGTCAGTGCAAAAACCACGTTCGGGCACAAACCGGTCGCGCTGCCGAGGAACTCGACCTCCGGCGCCGACAGCTCTGATGAGGCATCGGAGACGAAGATCAGTCCATCGGCGAACGGCAAGAACGACAGGGTCGCTGCCGCGTGCCCGGCCCCCAGCCCACCCATACCCGGGGTGTCGACGATCACCAAGCCGTTGGCCAGCAACGGGTGTGGGAGCGAGATGTCAACGCGTTCGATGCTGCGGCTGTTGTCGGGATTGCCCCCCTCCGTCACCCATTCGGCGAGCGTCGCCGGATCGACCCGCTCGACCACGACGCCGTCACCCCGCCGTCGGCGAACGACCACCGACGGTTCGTCGCCAAACCGCAGCAGGGTCGTCGCCGACGTGGCGATGTCGTCATCGACCGGGCACACATCGAGGCCGAGCATGGCGTTGATCAGTGAGCTCTTCCCCTGCTTGAACTCGCCGACAACGCAGACAATCGTCGCTGGGCGCCTGACACGCGCCGCAGCGACCACCAGCCGATCGGCAAGATCGTCACGTCCCAACTCGACGGCAATCGCAACTACCGCGTCGACGGCGACAGCAACGTCAGCGACGAGCGCTTTTGCTAGCAGTGGCATGGCCATCGGCGACGGGTCTCCGGTCAGATTCCGTCGTCGAGTTCCACCTCGACAGGCATCAACTCGTCGGCCTCGATCTCGGGAGGCGCAAACGTGTCGTCGGCGGAGTTGCCGAGCGATCCGAGCTGATCGGTCATTGCGTCGGCAACCGGGTCAAGTGGCGTCGGGATCACTGGCTCGACGCCGTCGACAGCGGACACCGCTGAGGCACCGACCACTCCTCCTTCGCTTCCCGTCGAGGCGACGTCGGCCGGCGCTGCGGCGCGTCTGGGCGAGGCGGGTACATCACGGAGGATGCCACTGTCGTTGCCGACACCGGTGACGTCGGTAACGATCTGCAGTTCGACTATTGGGGCGAACACCTCCGCCACCGTCGGCACCTGCACAGTCTCGGACGGCGCTGGCACAGTCTCTGCCGGCGCTGACCCGTCGCCGCCTCCCGATCCGCCTCCCGATCCGCCGCTCGAGTCGCTACCTGTCGGATCAACGGGAGCGCGGGTTGCGCCGATGTACACCTCGTCCTCCGTCTGGGTGCCCGGTCCTGCCATCATTGCCGAGCTGTGCGACGCGCGACCGAACTCGTCGGTTGGCGGCGCGGAGTTGTCACCGGCGACAGACTGGATGCCACCGGTGGAACCGCTCGCTGATCCGCCACCGAGGTTGGTGACCCCGCTACCCGCACCGGACGAACCGGTATCAGTGGCCGCGGTGGCAAATGCCGACGTGCCCTCACGACCGGTGTCGCCGCCACCACCGCCACCGGGCCCCGGAACTGGAGGAGGCCCCGAACCCGGCAGCCCGTCTTGCGGATTGACCGGCTTGCTGATCTCCTGCCCGGGAGGCGACACCGTTGCGGTCTCACCCGCAGTCGGATCTTCGTCGCCGCCATCAGTCACCAAGTCCCACTTCGACGGACGCGGCCCATCCTCGATCCGTACGCCTTCGTGTCCCTCGACGAAATCGGTGGCACCATCTCTGACAGCGATAGCCCGAGCGATGTCGGCTTCCGTCAGCACACCACCGTCACTGGGCGCATCCGGATCCGTCATACCACCGTCTTTCGGTGCCGTCTTCTTTTTCCACTCCTCTGCCTGCTCGCCCGGGGTCTTGCCCGACTCGGTCTTGAACTTGTCCTTCGGTGAACCCGGTCCCTCGTCGAACGGCCCCTTGTGCTTCGACTCATCGAACGGCTTGGCCTGATCGTCAGCCGTCCCGCTGACGAGGCCCATGTTCGGGGCCCGACCGGACAACTCCGCGCCAGGAGGCGGACCGGACTGACCGCTGCCGCCATCAAAACCCTTGTTG
>JAYURF010000289.1:0-1742 GCA_043756365.1 Acidimicrobiales bacterium | reverse complement strand
GGCGACTGTGCCGAGGCGACCGTTCGCGCGCAGGCGCTGACCTTGCTGGATTCGGGCGAGTCGCGGCTGCTGCGGATCACCCCGACGCCGGAGTCACGTGCCCCCGACACGGGCACTCACGCCGAGGCTGACGCCGAGGCTGCCGGCGCCGAACACGTTGGCCGCGTCGTCGTGCACAACCCGTGCCTGTCGGGCGGGACGCTCGAGATCTTCCTCGCTCCCGAGGTTCCGGTTCCGTACGTGGCAGTGGTCGGCGATACCCCCGTCGGCAAGGCACTCGTTGCGCTCGGCGGACCCCTCGGCTACGACGTGCGCACCTTTAGCGGCACGCTGCCGGCCGACACGTCGGCGGTCATCGTGGCATCACATGGACGTGACGAGACGGGGGTGTTGGTGGAGGCGCTGCGCGCCGGCGTTGCCTATGTGGGCTTGGTCGCCAGCCGCCGCCGTGGGGAGGCGGTGGTCGCCTCGCTCGACGTGTGCGCGTCGATGTCGTCACGCGTGATCACCCCCGCTGGACTCGACATCGGTGCGCGGACCCCCGAGGAGATCGCGCTGTCGATCCTGGCCGACATCGTTGCCCGACGCCCGCAACCCACCGGTCGCCCGATCGGTGCAACCGGCGAAGCGGGCACTGCCGGCCAGAGCCCCCGGGTCACCGCCGTCGATCCGGTGTGCGCCATGTCAGTCGCCACCGTCGAAACATCGCTGCACCTCGACCACGGCGAGGTCCGCTACTGGTTCTGCGGCAGCGGGTGCCTGCGGGCGTTCGCCGCATCACCCACGGAGTACATCGCTCGATGAGCGACGTGGCCGCGTTGGTCCCGACCGTCGAACGCCTCGGTGAGCTGCTGCACGAAGAGGCCTACCTGACCGACCTCGGGTTGGCGACGGCCATGTTCTGCGCGGTGCGTCTGCCGCAACCGCTGCTGCTCGAAGGTGAAGCCGGTGTCGGCAAGACCGAGGCCGCCAAGGCGCTGGCCGCCGTGCTCGGCACACCGCTGGTGCGGTTGCAGTGCTACGAGGGGATCGACGCCGGTGAGGCGTTGTACGAGTGGAACTACCCGCGCCAGCTCCTCGGCATCCGCCTCGCCGAACAGCGCGGCCACGACCTGGCGGCCGAAGAGCTGTTCACCGACGACTACCTCCTCGACCGTCCGCTGCTGCGTGCGATCCGCCACCCCGGTCCACGCCCGGTGGTGCTGCTGGTCGACGAGATCGACCGTGCCGACGACGAGTTCGAGGCGTTCCTGCTGGAGTTGCTGGCCGAATCGACCGTGACGATCCCCGAGCTGGGAACGCTCCACGCGGTTCATCCGCCGATCGTGGTGCTCACCTCCAACCGCACCCGCGATCTGCATGATGCACTCAAGCGCCGGTGCCTGTATCACTGGATCGACTACCCCGACCTTGCCCGTTCGGTCGAAATCGTGCGCAGCCGGGTGCCGTCGTCGAGCCGGTCCCTCGCCGAGCAGGTAGCGGCTGCGGTGACGCGCCTCCGTTCGCTCGATGTGCAGAAGCCGCCAGGCATTGCCGAGGCGATCGGGTGGGTTGCCGCCCTCGACATCTTGGGCATCGATCGCCTCGATGCGGCAACGGCGGAACGAACGCTCGGTTCGGTGCTGAAGTACCGCGACGATCTCGCAGTCGCAGCCGACCGCGGCCTGGCCTGGATCGCGCAAGGATGATCCCCTGTCGCACGTGATGAGGGGCCGCACGGGATGAGGGCCGGACGCGATGAG
>JAYURF010000288.1:0-4722 GCA_043756365.1 Acidimicrobiales bacterium | reverse complement strand
TCGATTCGCTCATCGCCTGCACAGGCGACGCCGGCGTCGGCCAGGTGTACAACGTTGGCCACCCCAGCCACCACGCGCTCGCCCACTTGGCGTTGTTGGCGGCCCGGCTCGCCGGCGCCGGCTCGGAAGTGAAATCGATCGACTGGCCCGAGCGGCACAAGCGGATCGACATCGGCTCGTTCGAATCCGACAGCAGCGCGATCGCCCGTGAGGTGGGCTGGGCAGCCAACACCGATGTCGAACACGGCCTGGCGCGCACCATCGATTTCTACCGGGAGCACACGTGGTACCTGTCGTCGATCTGAGCCGCCACGGGCTCGTTGCGGCAGATCAGTTCGGCGAACGGGTTGCCGACATCGTGCGCCGTGGCGTGTACCTGCTCGGCCCGGAGACCACAGCATTCGAAGACGAGTTCGCCGGATGGCTCGGCGCACCCCACGCCGTGGCCGTTTCATCGGGCGCGTCCGCGCTGCAACTCACGCTCGCCGCGCTCGATATCGGTCCCGGCGACGAGGTGATCGTGCCGGCATTCACTGCCGTGCCGACGGCGGCTGCGGTGTGCGCCCTGGGGGCGATCCCGGTCCCCGTCGACGTCGAAGCCCACAGCGCCAACCTCGACCCGGCACTGGTCGGCGCGGCCGTCACCGGCCGGACCCGGGCGATCATCGTCGTGCACCTCTACGGTCGCCCGGCAACACTTCCCGAGGCCGGACCGGCGGCCGGTTTACCGGTCGTGGAAGACGCCGCTCAAGCCCACGGGGCGGTCCGCGACCACGGTGCGTCGGCAGCGGTCTGCTACAGCTTCTACCCCACCAAGAACCTCGGCGGGATCGGCGATGGCGGTGCCGTGGTCACCCGCGACGCGGCGCTGGCCGAGCGGGTGCGTAATCTGCGCGTGCACGGCATGACCGAGCAGTACCTGCACGAATCGGTCTCGCAGAACTTCCGCATGTCCGAGGTGGAAGCAGCATGGTTGCGGTTCGGTCTCGGCGAGTTGGACGGATGGACGCAGCGGCGCCGCGAGATCGCCCGCCGGTACCGGGCCGCAGCGCCGCTGCTGCGGTGGCAGGCCGATCACGACGACCATGTGTACCACCTGTGTGTCGCACGCGTGCCTCAACGCGACCAGGTTCGCGACATGCTCGCCAGGGTCGGCGTGGCCACCGCGGTGCACTATCCGCACGCCCTCACCCAGCAGCCGGCGTACCGGCAGTTCACCCGCACCGCCTGCCCGGTTGCCGAGATGTGGGCCGCCGAGTGCCTGTCCGTGCCATGCTTTCCCGACCTGACCGAGACCGAGATCGCCACGGTCGAGGCCGCCCTGGCCGACATCTCCCCCGACGATCGCTGAGCCTGATGTCCACACCCTCCCCCCACGTCATGAGCGTTTCCGCAATGTTCCCGTGTTACAACGACGCAACGACCATCGGCGGCCTGGTCGACGACGTGTACACCACGCTGGTGCCGATGGTGGCCGACGTGGAGGTGATCGTGGTCAACGACGGCTCCTCCGACGGTTCGCGTGAGGTCCTCGACACCATGGCTTCAACCAGGGCGTGGTTGCGCGTCGTTCATCACGAAGCCAACCGAGGCTATGGCGGGGCGTTGATCACCGGTTTCGAAACTGCGCGCCACGGCTGGATCTTCTACACCGACGGCGACGGCCAGTACGACGCGACGGAGGTCGCCAAGCTCGTCCCGCTTGCCACCGCCGCCGTCGACGTCGTCCAGGGGTACAAGATCGGGCGCGGCGACCCGCTGTACCGCAAGGTGATCGGGCGGGTCTACCACCGTGTGGTCAAGGTGCTGTTCCACCTGCCAGTGCGCGACACCGATTGCGACTTCCGCCTGTTCCGCCGCCAACTCATCGTCGATCGCCCGCTCACCTCGACCAGCGGCGTGATCTGCGTGGAGATGATGCGCAACTTCTCCACCGGCGGGGCGCGCTTCGTCGAAACGCCCGTGCACCACTACTTCCGGGCCGAGGGCCGGTCGCAGTTCTTCCGCGTCCCGGCGATCGCCCGGAGCGCGCGCCAACTCCTCGCGCTGTGGATGCGAATGGTGGTCCGCCGTGCGCGATGAGGATTTCGAGAACCTGGCCCACCTGGAAGACACGTTCTGGTGGTTCGTCGGCATGCGCCAGGTGCAGGCAGCGTTGCTCGACCCGGTGGTCGAGCAGGCCCGCCCGTTCCTGCGCCCCGAAGCCGAACGGGTGATCCTCGATCTCGGTTGCGGCACGGGCGGCAACCTCACCTGGTTGCGCCGCTACGGCGCAGCAGCGAGCATCGGCGGTGTCGACGTGGTCGAGCAGGCGCTGCGGTTCTGCCAGTCGCGCGGCGACCGCAATGTGGTGCTCGCCTCGGCCACCCATCTGCCATACGCCGACGAGTGCTGCGACATCGCCACGAGCTTCGATGTGCTGGTGCAGATCCCCGGTGACGGTGGCGACGCTCTGGCGATGACCGAGATGTACCGGGTGCTGCGCCCCGGCGGGGTGGCCTTCGCCCGCGGCGCAGCGTACGGGTGGATGCGCAGTGGCCATGACGTGGCGCTGCAAACCCAGCGCCGCTACACGCTGCGCGAGATCAGCGATCTCGCCGAGCGGGCCGGCTTCGAGGTGGTCCGGCGCACATACGCGAACAGCGTGCTGTTCCCGGTGGCCGCGGTACGCAGGCTGGTGTTGATGCGCATCGGCGCAGCGGCATCGGACTCGGATGTGAAGCCCATGCCGCGCGGGTTGCGCTGGACCAACCGCCTGCTGGCCGGCGCGCTGGGCCTCGAAGCACGCGTGCTCTCACGGCCGCGGGCCCGCCTGCCATTCGGCCTGTCGACCAACGTCGTGCTCCGCAAGCCAGCCAGTTCGGCGACGAGATCATGAGCAACGAGACGGGGGGCAACGGGCCGGGTAGTAGCAGGTCGCCGAAGAATGACCTTGCGGCACGCCTCGAGCGCCTCGCCCGGTGGGTGTGGACGTGGCTGCGCACCGATGCTGCGGCGGCGTGGACGTTTCGTGTCGCGCTGGCGTTGACCGTGCCAGTGATGTACGTGGTCGGCCGGCGGCAGTGGTTCATCCGCGACGACTGGGCGTTCCTCATCACGCGCAACCAGATCCGCGACCAGTACGGGTGGGACGAGTGGCTGCTTCTGCCAACGGTCGGACACTGGATGAGCATCCCGCTGCTGATCTACCGCGGGATCGAGAACGTGTTCGGGATCGATTCGTACTGGCCGTTCCTGTTCGTGAACATGGCCCTGCACGTGGCGATCGTGTTCGCAGTACGATCGCTGTGCCGGCGGGCCGGCGTCCAGCCGTGGACCACCACCCTCGTGTGCGCCGGACTGCTGGTGTTCGGCGCAGGGTGGGAAAACATCGTGTTCGCGATCCAGATCACCTACGGCTTGTCGCTGCTGGCATTCCTCGTGCAGATCCTGCTCGTCGACCACGATGGCCCGGTCGACCGCCGCGATGTCGCCGGATCGGCGTTGGCGATCGTGGGGGCGATGTCGTCGGGGTTCGGGCCGTTCTTCTTCGTTGGGATGATGGTGCTATTGACCCTACGCCGGCGCTGGATCGCCCTCGCCGTGGCGGTCGTACCGTCGGCGATGATGCAGGCCTGGTGGTGGCTCGCGTGGGGCGACCGGTCACCAGAGGCATCGACTGGGGGTTCGATCGCTCAGGTCCCCGCCTACGCGGTACGCGGTGTCATTGCCGCGTTCGGCAGCCTCGCCGGCATCGCCGCGCTCGGCGGCATCGCCGCCGCGGCGGCGCTCGGCGTCACGCTGTGGCGCCGCCCCGGTTGGCGCGTGCAAAGCACACTGATCACGTTGTGGCTCACCACTGCGGCCATGTACGTGGGCCTGGGGACCCAGCGCGCCGCACTGGGCGTGGACAACGCGGCGGCATCTCGGTACCAGTACATGGGGGCGATGCTGATCGCTCCCGCGTTCGCGCTGGCCGTCGATCAGTTGCGCAGGGTGTCGGCCGAGGCCGTGTGGGTCGGGCGGGTGGCGTTACTGGTCTCGATCGTGTTGGGCCTTGGCGCCTTGCGCACCAACAGCGCGGCGTGGGGCATCCGTGCTGCCGAGGAGCACCGCACGCTCGACCTGATCGCCGGTTCGGGACTGGTTACGCAAGCCGACCCCGAGCACCAGCCCATCTCGTTCAGCCCCGATGTGCGCGTGTCCAGCATCGCCCACCTCGTCGCGCAAGGAGCGATCACACCCCGTGCGCCGGCCACGCCCGGGGAAATTGCGCTCGTGCGCTCCGCCCTGGGTCTGACCCCGTGATCTCGGCGCAGCGCACTTCCTGACCAACCCATCGCCGCTCTAGCCTGAGCGCATGTCTGAGTTCATGCCCGAGTTTGCCTTCACGGAGCTGCTGCCTCTCGGCCCGGACACCACCGAGTACCGGATGATCGGCACCCAGGGCGTGTCCACCGTCGACACCCCTCTCGGAACGCTGCTGCGGGTCGAGACCGAGGCGATCACCATGCTCACCCGCGAGGCGATGCATGACATCGCCCACTTCCTGCGATCCGACCACCTGCAGCAGTTGCGCAACATCCTCGACGACCCCGAGGCCAGCGACAACGACCGCTTCGTCGCGCTCGATCTGTTGAAGAACGCCAACATCGCCGCCGGCGGCGTGCTGCCGATGTGCCAAGACACGGGCACGGCGATCGTGAAGGCGAAGAAGGGCCAGATGGTCGTCACCGTCAACGG
>JAYURF010000287.1:0-1748 GCA_043756365.1 Acidimicrobiales bacterium | reverse complement strand
TGATCAGCGCCAGGCCCTCGTCGTAGCTGGCGACGCGGGTGACGGTCAGCACAGGGCCGAAGATCTCGTCGTCGTAGCACTTCATCCCCGGGGTGGCGTTGTCGATCAGGCTGGGGTTCAGGAAGAACCCACCGCCGCCGGGTGCGTCGGTACGGCCGTCGACGACGAGCGTGGCCCCCTCCGCTTCGGCACCGGCGATGTAGCCGGCCACCTTGTCGCGATGCTCGCCGGTGATCAGCGGGCCCATCTCGTTGTCGGGCTCGGCGGCCGGGCCGACCTTGATCGCCGGGATCCGGTCCTTCAGCTTGGCGACGAGCGCGTCGGCGACGGAATCCACGGCAAGCACGACGCTGATGGCCATGCACCGTTCACCGGCCGAACCGTAGGCGGCGCTGATGGCCGCATCGGCAGCCATGTCGAGGTCGGCGTCGGGGAGCACGAGCATGTGGTTCTTGGCACCGCCGAGGGCCTGGACACGCTTGCCGTTGCGGGTGCCGGTTTCGTAGATGTACTTGGCGATCGGGGTGGAGCCGACGAAGCTGATCGCCTCGATGTCGGGGTGAGCGAGGATCGCGTCGACAGCTTCCTTGTCACCGTTGATCACGTTGAAGCAGCCGTCGGGAAGGCCCGCCTGCTTGAGCAGTTCGGCCAGGAACATCGACGCCGACGGATCCTTTTCGCTCGGCTTCAGGATGAAGGTGTTGCCACACGCCAGCGCGTTGGCGAACATCCACATCGGCACCATCGCCGGAAAGTTGAACGGGGTGATCCCGGCCACCACCCCGAGCGGCTGCTTGATCGAATACACGTCGACGCCGGTGGATGCCTGCTCGCTGTAGCCGCCTTTCAACAGGTTGGGGATGCCGCAGGCGAACTCGACGTTTTCGAGACCGCGGGCGACCTCACCGAGCGCGTCGGACAGCACCTTGCCGTGCTCGGCAGACAACAGCGAGGCGATCTCTTTGCGGTTGGCGGAGATCAGCTCGCGCATGTGGAACATCACCTCTGCCCGGCGCGACAGGTTGGTGGCCCGCCACGCGGGGAACGCGGCCTTGGCCACGGCGACCGCATGGTCGACCTCGGCTGCGGAGGCGAGATCGACCGCCGCGGCCTGGTCGCCCGTTGCCGGGTTCCAAATCACACCGGTACGCCCCGAGGTGCCCGCGAGCACCTTGCCGTCGACCCAATGGGAGATCGTGTTCATTGCTGCTCCTTGTACGTGCTGCTGATTGAGATTGATTGGGTTAGACGAGGTACTGCGACAGGCCCCGACGCACGTACTGCCCGTGCCCTTTGCGACCGACGTAGGTGTCGTTTTCGACCACGACCGTGCCGCGCGACAACACGGTGTCGACCTTGCCGTCGATCACCCAGCCTTCCCACGCGGAGTGGTCCATGTTCATGTGGTGCTTGTCGTTGATGCCGATCTTGGTCGTCGTGTTCGGGTCCCACACGACCACATCGGCATCACTGCCGGGGGCGATGGTGCCTTTCTTCGGGTACATGCCGAACATGCGCGCCGGGGTGGTGCAGCAGGTCTCGACCCAACGCTCGAGCGACAACTCGCCGGCGACGACACCTTGGTAGATCAGTTCCATGCGGTGCTCGACACCGCCGATGCCGTTGGGGATCGCCGAGAAGTTGCCCAGGCCGAGCTCCTTCTGGTCCTTGAAACAAAACGGGCAATGATCGGTGCTGACCACCGCGAGCTCGTTCATCCGCAAACCCTTCCACAGGTCGCTCTGGTG
>JAYURF010000286.1:0-4727 GCA_043756365.1 Acidimicrobiales bacterium | reverse complement strand
GCAGCATCGATTACCACATTCACGGCGCGTTCGTTCCCGAGGAGTACAGCCACTTCGCGTTCACCGAGCAGCCCAAACGCGGTGGCGTGCTGTACAACATCGGCATCATCGGCTTCGCCGAGATCTGCCACTCCGGTTGGGCGATCGGTGTCGGCCGGCGGCTGCTCGACGAGCTCGCCGAGTTGACGCGCAGCAAGGTCGGACGCGCCGGCGCACAGGTCGATAGCGACGCGTTCGTCACCGGGATGGCCGAGATCGAAGCCAAGTACCGCGCCGCTCGGGCGTTGGTGTATGAAGCATGGGCCGATGCCACCACAGCAATCGAGCAGGGCACCCCGCTGTCGCGCCGGCAGGCCACACTCGTGCGCCTCGCCCTCGGGCAGATGACCACGACGCTGCTGGACGTGGCCAACCACGTCTACCTCGCCGCCGGCACCACCGCGCTACGTCGCGGAACGATCCAGCGCCTGGTCCGCGACGTCCACGCCGGCACTCAGCACATCACCTCCGGCCCCGGCATGTGGGCCGCCTGTGGTCGCGAACTACTCGGCCTGGCCGACAACAAGAAGTGGATCCTCCTCGACCTCGTGGACGCCTGATCCCCGCCCGCCCCGCCCCAGCCGCGAGTCATCCGAGTCCCCGCGTGTCATCCGAGTGGGGAGAGGGGTATCCGAGTGTTGAGCGCCCACCCGTGTGCGCGCTCGGCACTCGGGTGAGCAGCAGGCACTCGGGTGAGAAGGTGGGACTCGGGGGAGCACCACGGACTCGGGTGACGCACGTTCGGCGGCGATCGATGGTGTCTGCCGCCGGCGACTGGGCCGGTCGTGCTAGCGCGGGGTGACGGACCAGGATTCGCGGTCGTTGAGCAGGGTAGGATCGAAGCCGGCGAGGGCTTTGTAGCGCGACGAGATGGCTTGCAGCTCTTCTTGGCTGATCACGTCGTCGAGATTGTCGAAGCCGTTCGGGGCACGCTCGGCAACGATCTCCATGCTCTGCTCGGGCCCTGCCTGCCGGTTGGCGAGCACGATCGCCCCGGTGGCGGGACGGCGGATCGACTCGTAGCTGTCGAGCGCGGCATCGACCGAGGGCTGGGTGGCCAGTTCGCGGGCGAGGATGCGGGCGTCGATGATCGCTTGCGAGGCACCGTTGGAACCCACCGGATACATCGGATGGGCAGCGTCGCCGAGCAACGTGACCCGCCCGCTGCGCCAGGTGGGAAGCGGGTCGCGGTCGGCCATCGGGTAGGCAAGCACCTCGTCGGCGGCGCTGATCATCGCTGGCACATCGAGCCAGTCGAAGCTGAAGCTGTCGAAGTGCTCGAGCGGTTCGCTGACATCCACCGTCGCGTTCCAGTCCTGCTTCGGCATCGGCTGACCCTCACCGTTACGAACCTCAGCCACCCAGTTGATCAGTTGTCTCCCGTCGGGCAGATCGCGGATCGGGTACACCACCACTCGCCGCCAGACCCGACCAGCCATCACCATCGTGCGCCCGTCGAGGATCGGCGGCATCTCGCTGACCCCGCGCCACATGGTGACGCCGTTCCACAGCGGCGGCCCCTCTCCCGGCACCATCCACGACCGCATCGCCGAGTGGATGCCGTCGCAGGCGACGACGACGTCGAAGTCGTCTGCCAACTCGCCGGGGTCGTTGATCCTCACACCAGCGTGGAAACGCTCGGTGCCGATCCGCTGCTGAGCCGCCCTGGCCATGATCCCGAACAGTTCGCCGCGGTGGATCGACAGCTGCGGCCACTTGTACCCAGCGGCGAGCCCCCGCGGTTCGGCCCAGATCTGCTTCCCGAAACGGTCGTAGAAGTTCAGCCCGCCGGTGTGGATCGCCCGCTCGGCCACCTCATCGAAGATGCCCAGCTCGGTGAGCTCGCGCACCGCGTGCGGCAACACGTTGATCCCCACACCCAACTCGGCCAACGCCAGCGACGCCTCGAACACCTCGACATCACGTACACCCGCGGCATGTAACGACAATGCCAGCGCACTGCCCCCGATGCCGCCCCCCACGATCGCTATCTTCATGGGCGTCATCCTGCCTGACCCGACGCCGTTCTCAGCGCCCGCCGATACCGGCGAGCAGACCTTCCGCGGCGCGGATCAAATGGTCCTGGTGCGGCTGCAACTCCTGCTGGCCACCGTGTTCACAGATGAACGCGTACGGGTCGTCGACGGATGACTTCACACCCGACAACTCCTCCACGACCGCAAGGCCGATGAACGGGACGTACGCCTGCGAGTACCCGCCCTCGTGGGTCAGTACCAGCCGCCCCGAACACAGCTCGGCGGCGGCCGACATCAGCATTCTGGTCATCGATCGGAACGTCTCGCTCCAGGCCATCATCCTCCCCAGCGGATCGAAGAAGCCTCCGTCGAACCCGGATGGGGCGACGATGAAGTCGGGCTGGAACCGGCGCAACGCGGGGACCACCACCCGCTCGTAGGCGGCGAGGTAGGCGCCGTGCCCGCTGCCGGGCGGGAGGGGAATGTTGAGGTTATAGCCCGCGCCTGCACCCGACCCGGTGTCGGCCATGTATCCGGAGTCGGGCGGGAAGCACAGGTCTTGGTGGATCGAGATGGTCAGCACATTGGGGTTGTCGTAGAACGCACTCTGCTGGCCGTTGCCGTGATGCACGTCCCAGTCGACCATCGCAATGCGCTGCACACCACGCACCGACCGGAGGTGCTCGACAGCGATCGCTGCGTTACCGAACAGGCAGAACCCCAACGCCGCATCGGCCGTGGCGTGGTGGCCCGGGGGCCGAACGAGGGCGTACACGTTGTCGACCACGCCATCGAGTACCGCGTCCACTGCGGCGATGCATCCACCGGCCGACATGAGGGCGATCTCATAGCTGCCGAGGCCGAGCGGTGTCAGTCCGCCTGCGTCGCCGCCGCCGGCGGCCGAGAGCGCGGCGATCCGGTCGACGTGTTCGGGCGTGTGGATTCGGCACAGCTCTTCAACCGTCGCCGACCGAGGTTCGATCGCGACGAGGCAGTCGAGCATCCCCGCCGCTCGCCACAAGTTCAGCATCCGCCGTTTCGTCTCCGGGTTCTCCGGATGCTCGAACGGCTGCAGAACCACACCATCGTTGGGGATGATCCACCCCTGACCCGTGTCGTGCCACAGGTAGCGCTCGTGGAATACCAGCCCTGTCGTCATTGCCATCCCCTGTTCGGCCCAGCCGGGCTGCGTCGTTCGATGACATGTTATGTTCAACCGGTGGAGGCTTGCGAAGGACGCAACTCGAGGGACGTGAGCGGTGCTCGTCAACTTTCTCGATCCTGAACTCGGCGCAGCGCTTGCTGGGACCGCACCCCGCGACTTCGCCGGCCTCGGTATCAAAGGTGTGCGAGCCAACGCTGCGGCGCGACGCGCCGCCGCTCGCGCAGCGCGGCCGCCTGAGGCACGGGTCATGATGGCGGAGTGCAGCACACCTGGCGGGGTGAAACTGCGCTGCTACGAAGCTGCGGGATCGACGCCGGAGACGCTCGACGCCAACGACCGACCTGCCGTGGTGTGGTTCCACGGTGGCGGCTACATGCTCGGCGGGTACGAGGACAACGCCGATTTACTCGAGGGGTTCGTCATCGATACCGGCTGCGTGGCCATCTCGGTGGAGTACCGCCTCGCACCCGAACATCCCTACCCCGCAGCGCTCGACGATGCGTACGAGGCACTGTGCTTCGTGCACGACACGGCTGCCGATCACGCGATCGATCCGGCACGGATCGCGGTCGCCGGAGGCAGCGCCGGCGGAGGCTTGGCGGCTTGCCTCGCCTTGCTGTCCCGCGACAACGACACGGTCCCCGTCGCGTTTCAACTGCTGATCTACCCACTGCTCGACGACCGGGCCACCAGTACGTCGGCAAAGATGGACACCATTGTGTGGACCAAGCCGGAGAACGCAGTCGGGCTCACGGCGTACCTGGGACGCGACGTCGGCACAGACCGCGTCCCTCAGTACGCGATGGCGGCGCGCGCCGAATCGCTGGTCGGCTTGCCACGTACGGCATTGTTCGTCGGCGAGCTCGACCTGTTCCGCGACGACGTGATCGCCTACGCCAGCCGCCTGTATTCAGCCGGGGTGTCGACGGATCTGCGAGTCGTCGCCGGCATGCCCCACGCGGCCGACGGGTTCGCCCCTGACGCGGCGATCACGAAGCGGTTCGTCGGCGAGATCCGCAGTGCATTCGCTGCCGGAATCAATGCCTCGGCCATCGAACGAGTCCGGCCATGACCGCGGCGGCGTACCACCAGCCGCCCGTGGCCGCAGCACCACCCCCCATTGGATGTCCCGTCGATCACCGGTGGAGCCCGCTGTCGCCTGAGTACCTGAGCGACCCGTACGCGGTGTCGGCGCGGATGCGTGATGAGGGACCGGCGTTCTACGCCGAGCAACTCGGCTACCTCGTGATCAACTCGATGAGCGACATCGATGCGGTGTTCACCGATCACGAGACCTTCGCCTCGACCAACGTGCAAGATCCTGTGTTCCCACTCGGACCGGCAGCCGCGCAGGTGCTGCAGGCACCCGATTTCGACCCGGTCGCGGTGATGTCGAACCGGCCGGAACCCGACCACGGCCGCATCCGCGTCTACACCCGGCAAGGTTTTTCGAACAGCCGTTTGAAGACGCTCGAACCGTTCATCCGCAGGCGCACCGACGAACTGATCGACCACATGCTCGACGTCGGATCGCCGGCCGAGTTCGT
>JAYURF010000285.1:0-4731 GCA_043756365.1 Acidimicrobiales bacterium | reverse complement strand
ACGGGTTCGAGGCCGACGCGGTGGAGATGGAACGCGACGTGTTCTCCGACACGCGCGACCAGCCGATCCGGCGCGTGTACAAGTTGAAGCAGGAGGTCCGCCAACTGCTGGTGGCGATCGACAGCTTGCAAGATCCGCTCAACCGGCTGATCCGCGTGCTCGGCCCATCGTTGGCCCCCGAGGTGCTCGCCGATCTCAGCGAGGCAGCCGACCAACTCGACCGTGCCGTGGTGCGCACCCAGTCGCTGTCGGGCCTGCTCGATGCGGCACTCACGGCCAGCCTGGCCCAGATCTCGGTGCAGCAGAACGAGGACATGCGCAAGATCAGCGCCTGGGTGGCGATGGCTGCGGTGCCCACGCTTGTCGCCGGCATCTACGGCATGAACTTCGACACGTTCCCCGAACTGCAGTGGACCTACAGCTACCCGATCGTGCTGGCCGTGATGACCGGAATCGTGGCACTGATGTACCGGGCGTTCCGCCGTAGCGGGTGGTTCTGAGATGACCAGGGCGACCGAGCTGCGCACCCGGACCGAGGTCGCACAAGCCTTTGTTTGCACCGGTTCGGCGAGGGTGATCGTGCCCGTTATCGTGGTGCTCGCGATCGCTCGGCTGATGCTGGGGGAGTGGGGCAGGGGCGACCTCGCAATTGCCATCATCATCGTGGCGATGACCGGGACCGTGGAATGGGTGATCCATCGATACCTGCTCCACGCCCCTCCTCGAGCCTGGACCAGCCGCCGGCTCGGCACCGGGACGGGCCACCGCGAACACCACCTCGATCCACCCGAACTGCAGTGGCTGCTGCTGCGCGGAATCGACGCTGCGGTGTTCCTGGCAGCGTTGGCGGTGTTCTCAGCGGCCTGGTCGATCCCGCTCGCGTGGGTGCTCGGCGGCAACCTCGGCCCGTCGTTTCTCACAGCGGTAACCCTCACCGCACTTGGGCTCGGGCACTACGAGTGGACCCATCTGCTGATCCACAGCGCCCACCGGCCGCGCAGCCGCTACTACGCGCGTCTCGCCGCCAACCATCGCCGCCACCACTACCGCAACGAGCGCTACTGGTTGGGTGTCACCTCGAACTCGGGTGATCGGTTGTTGCGAACGCTGCCGTCGGCAGCCGACGACGTTGCCCGGTCCGAAACCGCCCGAACCCTCTGATCAGACGGTCTTGCTCACCGTGTCGCCGGTGCGCACGAAGCCAGCGACGACCACCCGGGCGTTCAACCCGCGCAGCTTGAGCTCCCGACCGGCCGGCGAGTTCACCCAACGGTGCGCGTCGAGCCCGAAGCGTTCGGTGAACTTGACGCAGCCGGTGTGTGGCTGATCGGTGATCTCGATCACTGCTGTTCCGATCGCCAGACGGGTGCCCGCAGGAAGGTTGGCCTCGGTCATGTCGAGGTCGATGTGCAACTGGTCGCCGGCAAGTGCACGCCGTTCGGGGACGACAGCGACGAGGGCCGACACCCGCGAGTTGATGACGTTCAGTTGCATGTCGGGATGAGGCGAACCATCGGCGGTGCGTTTGCTGACCCGCTGGTTCCAGCTGTCACCCGCCAGCCCGTCGGTGAGGCGTAACTCGCCCTCGGCCAGCACCTCGCGCTCACCGAGCGCCGGCCTTCGAACGATCAGTTCGAGCCGACCGTGATCGGCGGGGGACGAACGCACCAGTTGAAGCCCAGCGTTCAGTTCGTCGTCCGACAGTTGGCGGGGGGCGGAGACCGAATCGGTGAAGCTGTCGGCGCTCATCGGCGGCGCTCGGCTTCCATTCCCTTGGCTTGGCGGCCGAGGGCTCGCTGGATCTCGCGCTGGCTGTCGCGCTCGGCCATCACGTTGCGTTTGTCGGCCCGCCTGCGGCCATGGCCGACACCGAGTTCCACCTTCACGCGGCCCTCCTTCCAATAGAACGACAGCGGCACCAGCGACACGTGCTCCTGGTTGACGCGAGCTTCCAGCTTGTCGATCTCGCGCTGGTGCAACAGCAACTTGCGGGCCCGGTTGGGGTCGTGCGCGCCGATGCCGTGAGCGAACTGGTACGGCGGGATGTGCACGCCATCGAGCCACACCTGGCCGCGCAGCACACGGGCGAACGCGTCGGCCACCTGGATGTGCCCGGCGCGCATGGCTTTGACCTCGCTGCCCTGCAGCACGATTCCGCACTCGACGGTGTCGTCGATGGTGTAGTCGAAGCGAGCCTTGCGGTTGCTGGCGATCACCCGGTCGCCGGGCTTGGGGCCGGTCTTGTTCCCCGATTTCTGTGTGGCCATGACGCGATCGAGGCTAGCGGCGAGCTGTGCCGGCGGTCACGGCGGCGGTCATGGCGCGACGACGAGCAGGATCAGGCCGGCCAGCACCACACAGGATGCGATGATCCTGCGCCGCCCTGCGGTTTCGCCGAGCATCCGGTTGCCGGCGAACGCGGCGATCACCACGCTCGATTCGCGTAGCGCGCTGACGTAACCAACGGCGGCGCGCTGGAACGCCAGTTGCACCATCGCGTACGTGACGAGCGCGGCCACTCCCATCGCCGTGAACCGCCGCCACGACGACCGCATCGCTGCGGCCATCAGCGATCGGCGTCCGCTGGCGAGGCCGAAGATGCCAGTCGAGGTGGCCGTTCCGACGAACGACGCCATCGCGTAGAGCGGTGTGTCGGTCGAGCGGATGCCGTGCGCGTCGACGGTCGAGTACGCCCCGATGGTGAGGGCAACGATCAGCGCGGCGCTCACGTCGGCGCGCGACCGGGCGGAGTCGCCGCGCGTAGCGGGGCCGAGGCCCGACAGCATCACCAACCCCGCTGCGACGATCGCGATGGATGCCACCCCGAACGCGCTGAGGTTGTCGTCGAGCAGCACGATTCCGCCCACCGCTGCCACGAGTGCGCCACCGCCACGCGCCATCGGGTACACGAGCGAGAAGTCGCCATGGTCGTAGGCCCGTGCCAAGAACCAGCAGTACGGGAGGTGGATCATGCCCGAGCTCGCCGCCCAGATCCACCCTGACGCAGGGAACGCGTCGACCGAATCGCTGTTCGCGGCGATGATCGACACCACCCCGATCGCGCTCGCCCCGATCAGGCCGGCGATGAAGAACTGGCCCCACAACGACACGAACCGGTCGCCGCTCTGCTTCACCGACAGATTCCAACCAGCGTGGAGCACGGCCGCAGCCAACGCGAGCAACGTGGCGACGAGCACGAGTGCGAGACGTTATCCGGTCGCCCCCGGCCTCACCCAGGACTGCGGTCGAGCGGCGGTACCATCTCGCCGATGTTGCCCACCGCCTTGGTGTTTCCTGCACACGCGTTTGCCGAGATGATCGGCCACATGTACGACGGCTACCCGCTCGAAGCATGCGGCCTGCTCGTTGGCACCGGGTCGCGCGTCGAGCGTTTCGTCGGCTGCACCAATGTGGCCGAATCGGCACGCGTATACACGATCGATCCACAGCAGCACCTTCGTGCCGAACGCGATGCGGAGAATGCGGGATTCGAGGTGATTGGCGTAGTCCACAGCCACACCCACAGCGAGCCGTACCCGAGCCCGACCGACGTGGCCCAGGCCCCCGACCCGGCGTGGCACTACGTGATCGTCAGTCTCAAGCGGGAAGCGCCCGAGACCCGCAGCTACCGGATCGTCGACGGCACGGTCTCCGAGGAGCAGGTCGCGCTCACCTGAGCTAGATTGTCGACTATTCCGATCTGGATTATCGTTCCGGTCGGAATACCGCACATCTCCACCAGGTTGGAGCGAGATGACGGACAGCCGAATCCAGGTATCTGACCAAGGAGCGATCGTGATCCCAGCAACCAGCGTGCTCGATCTCATCGGCAACACCCCGATGCTCGACGTCAGCAACCTGTCGCCGAACCCCAACGTGCGCATCGTCGCCAAGCTCGAGAACCAGAACCCGTTCGGTTCGGTCAAGGACCGCATCGCCAAGAACATGATCGAGCAGGCCGAAAAGCAAGGCACGCTCACCCCCGGCCAAACGATCATCGAGCCATCATCCGGCAACACCGGCATTGCGCTGGCCGCAATCGCCCAGCTCAAGGGATACCCGATCAAGATCTTGATGCCCGAGAGCGTGTCGATCGAGCGTCGCCAGATGCTTGATGTGTTCGGCGCCGAGGTCATCCTCACCCCCGGCGAGGAGGGCAGCAACGGTGCCGTGCGGCGAGCCCAGGAGATGGCCGCCGAGCATCCCGAGTGGTGCTTCCTGTACCAGTACGGCAACGACAACAACCCCATGGCGCACTACGAGGGCACCGGCCCCGAGATCTTGCGCGACTGCCCCGAGGTGACGCACTTCGTGGCCGGGCTCGGCACCAGCGGCACCCTGATGGGAACGGGCCGGTACCTCAAAGAGAACAAGCCCGACGTGAAGATCATCGCCATCGAGCCACCGCTCGGTGAGCGGGTGGAGGGCTTACGCAACCTCGAAGATGGCTACATCCCGCCCGTGTTCGAGCAGTGGTATGGCTTCGATCTGCTCGACCGCAAGCGTGTTGTCCGCCCCCGCGAATCGCTGGAGTGGACCCGCCGCCTGGTCGCCGAATGCGGTGTCTTCGCCGGCATCTCCAGCGGCGCCGCGCTGGCCGGAGCGGCCAAGGTGGCCAGCGAGATCTCCGAGGGCACGATCGTGTTCATCGTGTGCGATGGCGGCTGGAAGTACCTCTCGACCGGCGCGTACACCGACGACCTCGACGAAGCCGAACTCAAAGCAGAGCAA
>JAYURF010000284.1:0-1754 GCA_043756365.1 Acidimicrobiales bacterium | reverse complement strand
GCTCGTTCAGTGAGGTGATCGACTTCGCCACCAAGAACGAAGCGTCGTTCGTGGCGCTCGCCGTCGAGGGCAAGACCGGCATCGACGCCTTGATCGTCAAAGACGGGGTTGTCGCGAGCGACGACCCTGCGGAGATGGAGAAGCTGCGCGGTTCGACGATCGGCGTGAAAGGTCAGATCACCCCGAGCGTGGCTGCGATGCTGCGTCAGGCTGGGCTCGGTGAAGGCGCCGACTACACAACCGTGTTGCTCGACGGTTTCGACCCTGCCGCGCACATCGCCGTCGAATCGATCGTCGGCTTCCCGGGCTACAAGAGCAACGAGCCGCTGCAGCTCGAGGCCGCCGGGGTGCCGTTCACGCTGTTCGACCCGGCCGAGTCCGGTATCCCCGGCAGCTTCGGTGTTCTGTACACGAACGCCACGTTCCTCGCCGAGCACCCGACCGCAGCACAGGACTTCATCAGGGCGGCGATGAAAGGCCTCGCCGACGCGATCGCCGATCCTGCGGCCGCAGCCGAGATCGCGGTCGGCTACATCAACGCCAACGGGAACGCGATGTTCCTGTCGCCGGAGGGTGAGGTGGCGCGCTGGGCGGTGGAGTCCAAACTCGTCGTGGAGACCAACGCCACCACGGCGCTCGGTGTGCCCGAGGCGGAACTGCTTGCCGACGAGGTCCGCACCTATGCCGAGATCGGACTGTTCGGCGGCACCGAACCCGACATCGACGCCTACCTGAACACCAGTCTGATGGACGGCATCTATTCCGCCGACCGCCTCGTCATCTGGCCTGCGTCATGAGCGTGCTCGACGATCAGGCCCAAACCGACGCGCTCACCTCGATCGGGTTCGACGAGTTGATGGCACAGGCCCGCGCCATCCGCGATGCGGCGTCAGGGACGCGCATCACGTACTCGCCCAAGGTTTTCATCCCCTTGACGATGCTGTGCCGCGACCAGTGTGGGTACTGCACCTTCGCCCAACCGCCGGCCCGGCTGGAATCGCCCTACCTGTTGCCCGAGGCAGTGCTGAAGATCGCCCGCGAAGGTGCCCGCCAGGGATGCCACGAGGCGCTGTTCACGCTTGGCGAACGGCCCGAGGAGCGCTACGAGGTGGCCCGCGAGTTCCTCCGCGAGCACGGCTACGACTCCACCGTGCACTACGTCGCGGCGATGGCCAAGGTGGTGCTCGACGAGACCGGTTTGCTGCCCCACGCCAACGCCGGCGCGCTGTACCGCGCGGAGCTCGAGCTACTACGGCCGATGTCGCCCAGTCAGGGGATGATGCTCGAGAGCATGCGGGCCGATCTCGATTGCCATCGCAACGCGCCCGACAAAGATCCAGCCCGCCGCCTGGCCACCCTCGAGGCCGCCGGCGAGCTGCAGATCCCGTTCACCACCGGCATCCTCGTCGGCATTGGCGACGACCGCCGCGACCGGATCGCGGCGATGCAGGCCATCGCCGCGTCACACGAACGCCACGGCCACGTGCAAGAAGTGATCGTGCAGAACTTCCTGCCGAAGCTGCGCACCGGCATGCAGCGCACCGCGCCGTGCCCGCCGGAGGAATACCTGTGGACCATCGCGATGGCTCGCGTGGTGCTGCCGACCAGCATCCACCTGCAGGCACCGCCGAATCTGAGCGATGACTTCGGGGTGCTGCTCGATGCCGGCATCGACGACTGGGGCGGGGTCTCCCCCGTCACCGCCGACCACGTCAACCCCGAGCGCCCGTGGCCCGATCGCGAGGTGCTGCGCG
>JAYURF010000283.1:0-1756 GCA_043756365.1 Acidimicrobiales bacterium | reverse complement strand
ATGACCACCGTCGTCGCCCCCACCACCGAAATCACGCAACCGCCGCGCGGCAAGCTGTCCGCCCGGGTCCGCGAGTTCAAGCGACCACCGATCGGAGTCCTGTTCGGCACCGTGTTCTTGGCCGCGCTCACACTGATGGCGATCCTGGCCGACTACCTGCCATTCATCCGCTTCCCCAACACGAAGGTGGCCATCGACGGCAGCCCAGGCCGCTACGAGTTGGGCCCAGGCCGCGACGCCTGGTTCGGCACCGACGGCATCAGCAACGACGTGTTCGCCAAGTGCATCTACGGGGCGCGCACCACGTTGCAGGTCGGCGTGTTCGCGACGATCTTCGGCATCAGCGTCGGCGGCTTCCTTGGTGTGATTGCCGGCTACTTCCGCGGCAAGGTCGACCGGGTGGTGTCGATCATCACCGACTGCCTGCTCGCCCTGCCGGCGTTGCTGCTGGCAATCATCCTCGTCAACCGGCTTGACGACTACAAAGAAGACACCGCGTGGCTCGGGTGGTTGAGCCGCAAGTGGCAGATCGTCTTCACGCTCGGCATCTTGGCCACGGCGCCGCTGGCACGAATCGTGAGGGCGCAAACCCTGTCGTTACGTGAACGCGAGTTCGTACTCGCGGCCAGGAGCCTGGGTGCCAAACCGGGCCGGGTGATCTTCCGTGAGATCCTGCCCAACCTGGTCCCGGCGATCCTCACGGTTGCGTTCACGGGGCTCAGCATCCTGATCGCCGCCGAGGGGGCGCTCGCCTTCCTCGGCCTCGGCGTCGAGATCGGTACACCCACATGGGGCAAGCTGATCGACGACAACCGCAACAAGATCGATCAGGCCTGGTGGGCAACGATGTTCCCATGCCTGATGCTGTTCTTGACGGTGCTGTCGTTCAACCTCATCGGCGACCGAATGTCCCGCCGCTTCGACATCCGCCAGGCGGGAGTATGAGCGACCTGATCCAGGCCTCCACCCGCGATCTCGACGGGCCGCTGCTCGAGCTCCGCGACGTCACCACCCACTTCAAGACACCGCGCGGGCTTGTTCGCGCGGTCGACGGGGTGAGCCTCACGCTGGAGCGAGGCAGGGCCCTCGGCATCGTCGGCGAGAGCGGTTCCGGCAAGACCATCCTGTCGCGCTCGATCATGGGCCTCCTGCCACCTCGCGGCACCGAGCGCGGTGGCAGCATCCGCTTCGAGGGTCGCGAGATCGGCAACCTCGACCGCAAGGCGATGCGCACCGTGTGGGGCCGGGAGATGGCGATGATCTTCCAAGATCCGATGACCTCGCTCAACCCGGTGATGAAGATCGGCAAGCAGATCGCCGAGCCGTTGCAGATCCACCTCGGGATGGACAAGCGGATCGCCTGGGCAACAGCCGAGAAGCTGATGCACGACGTCCGGATTCCGGAGGCAAGGCGTCGCCTCGATCAGTACCCACACGAGATGTCCGGTGGTATGCGCCAGCGCGTGATGATCGCCATCGCGCTCGCGTGCGGTCCAACGGTGCTGTTCGCTGACGAACCGACCACAGCGCTCGATGTGACCGTGCAGGCGCAGATCCTCGACCTGCTCGGCGAGCAGCGCCGCGACCGCAACATGTCGCTGGTGCTGGTCACCCATGACCTCGGCGTCGTCGCCGGCCACACCGACGAGATCGCCGTGATGTACGGAGGCAAGCTGGTCGAGAAGGCGAGCACCCGCGAACTGTTCCGCAACATGAAGATGCCCTACACCGAGGCGCTGTTGCAGAGCATCCCCAA
>JAYURF010000282.1:0-4749 GCA_043756365.1 Acidimicrobiales bacterium | reverse complement strand
GGTTGCGCCGGCCGTGCCGACCACGTTGCTGCGCCCGCTCGATTCGCTGCCGCCATGTCGGGTCGACGCGCTCGCCGAGGCTGGTGCGGATGGCCCGGTGGAGGTGTTGTTCTGGCATGCGATGTCGAACGAGCTCGGCCGCGAGCTCGAGCAGATCACCAATGAGTACAACGCTTCGCAGTCGATGGTTCGGGTGCAGCTGGAGTTTCAAGGCGACTACGAGCTCGCCATCGACAAGTACCTGCAGAGCAACACCGACAATCGCCCCGACCTCGCCCAGATCCCTGAGTACGCAACGCAGCTGATGATCGACACCGCCAGCCATGTACCGGTGCAAGCGTGCGCCGAGGATTCCGGCTACAGCGCCGGGGAGCTGCTCGGTGCGGCGGTGCGGGTCTATTCCAGCGAGGGGGTGCAGTGGTCGATGCCGTTCAATCTCAGCAATCCGGTCCTGTATTTTAACCGGAAGATCTTCCGCGAGGCCGGCCTCGACGACACCGCGCCGCCACAGACGCTTGCCGAGGTCGGCGCGGCCGGTCTCGCAATCCAGGCATCTGGTGCCGCGGACTTCGGAATTGCGTTGGAGAGCTCACCCAACGCTGGAGGCGGGTGGGTGCTCGAGCAGTGGCTGGCCAAGGAAGGGGAGTTCTACAGCAACAACGACAACGGGCGGTCGGCGCCGTCGGATCGGGTGCTGTTCGATAGCCCGCGCAGCGCGGCGATGTTGGCTGAGGCGCAGGGCCTGCTCACCACCGGAGGGGGGATCTACGTCGGCGAGAACCCCGGGGGCCAGGACGCCTTGCTGAAGATGGCTGACGGCAGCGCCCCGGCATCAATGGCGATCGCCAGCTCGGCCGCGCTTGGGCCGGTGCTGCAGGCAGTCAGCAACGGCCTGATCCCCGGTGTCGGTGCCGACGATCTCGGCATCGGCCCGATGCCCAGCCCGAACGGTGCCCAAGGAGCGCTGATCGGCGGGGCCTCGCTGTGGCTCACCGCCGGCCGCGGCGACGCCAAGGTTGCCGCGGCATGGGACTTCATCACGTATCTCGTCTCCCGTGAGGTCCAGTCGCGGTGGGCTGCGGCGACGGGCTATGTCCCGGTCAACTCGGCCGCGATCGACATCGAACCGCTGCGGTCGCTGTACGTGTCCGACCCACGGTTCCGCGTCGCGTTCGATCAAGTGGCGCTGGCCCCCGACGTCGCGTCGTTCACCGGTCCTGTACTCGGCCCCCTGCGCGAGGTACGCGCGCTCGCCGCTCAAGCCGTTGGCCAGACCCTCGCCGGTGCCGACCCCGCCACCGCGTTGGCATCAGCCGCCACCCTCGCCAACGAGCTGATCCGAAACTACAACGCCACCCGGAACTGAAAGATCTGGGCAGGATTCTTCTCGCTTTCCGAGAAGAATCCTGCCCAGATCGGTGTGATGTCCGATCGGACGGCGTCGGTGCATGTCAGTGCGCATGGATCTCCGTCAAATCGCCCCGTATGCCGCCCGTCACCATGGGGTCGTCACGTTCGCAGCAGCAAGCAGACTCGGGGTCACCCAGGCGTCGTGGTACCGGGCCATTGATAGCGGGCTGATCGAGGGGCTGGCTCCGGGCGTGGCCAGATTGTGGGGATCGCCACCGACGAGAGCGCAGCGGATCCTCGTGGCCGTCTGCGCCTCGGGGGTGGGAGCGGTTGCTTCGCATCGCTCGGCGGCGTGGCTGTGGGGTGTCGCCCGGCCCGAAAGCGATCCCATCGACGTGTCAATGCTCGGCCGCAATCGCGGGCCCTCGCCCGCGGGAGTGGTGGTTCATCGCCCGCGTGACCTGCTCGACCTGAACCCGGTGTCGCGCGGCGGCGTGCCGACGACCACAGCAATCCGGATGCTCATCGATCTTGGGGCTGTTGATCGCAGGGGAGTGGCTCCAGCGCTCGAGTTCGTCCTGACGTCGAAGGGTGCCACATGCGGGGAGATCCGGTCGGTTCTCGAGCGGCACTCTCGCCAGGGGCGACACGGCGTGGTGGCGTTGCGGGACGCGCTCGACACGAGGTCGCTGGGTGAGATGCCCTCCGACAGCGTGCTCGAGGAGCGCTTTGCCGATCTCGCCCGGCGGTTCCGGCTTCCTCCGATGAAGTTTCATGCCGTTGTCGAGGGGTACGAGGTCGACTTCCGGGTGATCGACTCGGTGGTGGTGGTCGAGTGCGACGGCCACGAATCCCATGGTCTCGATCGGGAACAGTTCGAGTTCGACCGCATCCGCAACGGCATGCTCGTCGCGGCGGGCTACGTGATCGTGCATGTCACCTGGCGTGAGGTCACCCGCAACCCCGCTGCGGTAGCGAAGCGGATCGAAGCGGTGGTCCGTCGATGGGCTCCCGACGTGCTCACCCGGTGGCAATCCGCATGATCTGGGCAGGATTCCTCTCGGAATCCGAGAGTAATCCTGCCCAGATCTTTGGGTGGCGCGGACGGGTAGCCTCGGGGGATGGCTACCTCCTTTCCTGTTCTTGACGGTTCTGCGCCCGCGATGCAGAAGTTCTCCGAGGCTCCCGCGCTCGGGATCGATACCTCGAAGCGGTACACGGCCACGATGGAGACCTCGCTCGGCACGATCGTGATCGCCCTCGATGCGATCAACGCTCCGAAGAGCGTGAACAACTTCGTGTTTCTCGCCGCGCAGCACTACTACGAGGGGGTCATCTTCCACCGGATCATCAACGGGTTCATGTGCCAAGGCGGCGACCCGACCGGCACGGGCACCGGCGGCCCCGGATACCGCTTCGACGACGAGCCGGTGAAGCAGAAGTATCAGATCGGTTCCGTGGCAATGGCCAACGCTGGCCCAAACACCAACGGCAGCCAGTTCTTCCTGATCAGCGGCCAGAGCGGTGTGCAGCTCCCCCCGCAGTACAACCACTTCGGTCAGATCGTGAAGGGTCTCGACGTGCTGGATGCGATGCAGCGGGTCCCAACCGCCGGCGGCGACCGCCCACGCGAGAAGGTCGTCATCAACTCGGTGGCTATCACCGTCGCTGATTGATCGAGCCGGTTGGTCGAACGGCTCACCAACGCGCAGGCGCGTCGTATCGCCCTCGCCGCGCAAGGCTTTGCCGAGCCGCGCCCCACCGGCCGTATCGACCGCCGTCACCTGCGTCGCGTGGTGCAGCGGATGGGCGTCATCCAGATCGACTCGGTCAACGTGCTGGTTCGCAGCCAGGAGCTCCCGCTGTTCGCCAGGCTCGGACCGCACCCGCGCTCGCTGATTGCCGATGCAACGTCGGCCGGCGAGCTGTTCGAGTACTGGGTGCACGAGGCGTCCCACGTACCGACTGCGCACTACCACCTCTACAGCTGGCACATGACAGGCGAGCACAAGTGGGCGCACGTTTCCGACCTGCGCGGTCGCCGGCCCGGCTTCGTCGAGGAGGTGTATCAGCGCGTGGCGCTCGACGGTCCGCTCACATCCGGCGACCTGGCCGAGCGAGTGGGCAGGAAGGGCACGTGGTGGGATTGGGACGACGGCAAGATCGCCCTCGAGCATCTTTTCTGGACCGGGCAGGTCACAGCTCGACGGCGCAGTACCGACTTTGCTCGCATGTACGATCTGACCGAGCGGGTGATCCCGGCCGACGTGCTCGCCCGGCCGGCGCTCCCCGAGCGTGAGGCGCGAAAGGAATTGCTCGTGCTCGCCGCGCAGCACCACGGCATCGGCACGTTCGAGGATCTGACCGACTACCACCGCCAGCGCAACCCACCGTGCCGCGACCTGGTGCGCGAACTGGTCGAAGCCGGGCGGCTGACGCCGGTGACCGTCGACGGATGGGATCGTCAGGCGTACCTCCACCCGCTTGCGGCCATTCCCCGGCGGGTGGACGCGGCCGCACTGCTCAGCCCGTTCGATCCGTTGGTGTGGCGTCGCGAGCGGACCGAGCGGTTGTTCGGGTTCCGATACCGGATCGAGATCTACGTTCCCCAACACAAACGCGAGCACGGCTACTACGTGCTCCCGTTCCTCATGGGCGACCAACTTGTGGCCCGCGTCGATCTGAAGGCCGATCGACAGCGTCGTGTGCTGATGGTGCCCGGCGCGTTCGCCGAGGCGGGCACCGAGCGAAGCGATGGTGGGGTGGTCGCCGCGGCGTTGGCTGCGGAACTCCAGGCGATGGCCGCCTGGCTCGGTCTCGACTCGATCGACGTTGGTGAGCGCGGCAACCTCGCAGCACCGTTGCGGCATGCGGTGCATCACTACGCTCGGACCTGATGGCCAACACTCCCGACGCTCCCGACGCACCTGCTTCTGTTGGTGCCCCCGCATCGGTCAGCAACGACGTGCCTGCCGAGCTTGGACTGTTGGACGAGCTCACTCCCGACGGCATGCCGCGGTGGGTGTGGCGAGCCGTCGCCATCTTCTGGCTCGGCTTCCTACTCACGATCGTGATGCGGACCACGCTGAGCCGACTGAGCAGTTTGCTCGTGGTGCTGCTCGTGTCGTTGTTCTTGTCCTTGGCGATCGAGCCGGGGGTGAACCGGCTGGCCGGCCGCGGCTGGCGGCGCGGCACAGCGACCGCCGTGATCCTCGTCGGCGTCGTGATGTTGTTCACCATTTTCGTCGCCGCGATCGGCACTTTGGTGGCCAGCCAGGTGGCCGATTTGCTGCGCAACTCCGAAACCTATGTGAACTCGACGGTCGATTTTCTCAACGACACCTTCGACACCAACATCGATCCGACCACCGTGATCGAGGAGATCAACGACTCTGACGG
>JAYURF010000281.1:0-1757 GCA_043756365.1 Acidimicrobiales bacterium | reverse complement strand
GTGACGTGCGCCGAAGCTGGGCTGGCCAGCCACGTGACGATGGGCGCGATGTGGGCCGGCGACATCGTCTCCTTGATCTCCTCCGACACCTGACCCATGCCGAGGCCCTCGGTCATCCGGGTGAGGGCGGCGGGGGCGATGGCGTTGACAGTGACGCCGTAGCGGCCCAGCTCCTTGGCGGCGATCACCGTGAAGCTGGCGATGCCGGCCTTGGCGGCGCCGTAGTTGGTCTGGCCGGGGTTGCCGTAGATGCCCGACACCGATGTGGTGTTGACGATCCGGGCGTCGTTGGTGTGGCCTTCCTTGGCCCGGTTGCGCCAGTATTCGGCGGCAACCCGACACGGTGCCCATGTGCCCTTCAGGTGCACCTTGATGACGGAATCCCACTCGTCTTCGGTCATCGAAAACAGCATCCGGTCGCGCAGGATGCCGGCGTTGTTGACCAGCACGTCGAGCCCGCCGAAGGTGTCGATCGCCAGCTGCACCATCGCCTTCGCGTCGGCCAGACTGCTGACGTCGCCGACATGGGCGACCGCTTCGCCGCCGGCGGCAATGATCTCGTCGACCACTTCCTGGGCCGGGCCGGCGTCGGCACCCGAGCCGTCACGGGCCCCACCGAAGTCGTTGACCACCACCTTGGCTCCATGATGGGCCAGCATCAACGCGTATTCACGCCCGATGCCTCGGCCCGCTCCGGTTACGACACACACTCGACCTACGCACAGTTGTTCAGACACGGCGACGAGCGTACGCGGCGCGACCGCGAGTTGCCCAGTTCAGCTGACGGTACTGTCAAGTCGCTGGTGGGCGCGCTCGCCTAACTGCGTGATGTCGGCTTACAGGGTGCCGATCCGGGGGACCACGCCGGTGAGTTGCAGGCGGTTGCCGATCTCGTGTTCGAGCGAGCGCCAATCACCGAACAAGCGGTCGAGGGTGTAGGTGCGGCGCAGGTAGCGGTGGAACTCGTGCTCCCATGTGAACCCAATCGCCCCGTAGCACTGCTGGGCCTGCGTGCAGGCGAACTCGGCTGCGGTGCCGGCCATGCACTTGGCCACCAGGGCCGTCCACTCGTCACCGGCCCGTCCGGCCTCACCGGCCAGATGCCCGGCACCGACGACCAGTGCGTGTGCGCTGGCGATCCGGTGCTGCAACGCCTGGAACTCACCGATCGGCTTGCCGTACTGCACCCGCTGGCCCGTGTACTCGACAGCGGTGGCGATGACGTGACGGGCGATGCCGACGAGTTCGCAGGCGACGAGCCAGCGTCCGTGGGTGACGACGTGCGGCCACACGTCACCGTCGACCCATTCGACCTCACCGGCAGTAACGGTGCCCGTGACCCGCATCGCGCCGAAGGTCTCGTCGAGCTCGGTCATCGGCGCCTGTGTCAGCCCAGCCGAAGGGCACACAGCGAGTCGCGAATCGAGCGGGACGACGAGTGACGCGCCGTCGAGCACGGAGAGCGCCGTTGCCTCGACGTGGAGGGTGTCGCCGACGAGCCGACTCGAGCCGAACGGCGACGCCAACCCGACGACGGTGCCGGATGCGTGCGCGTAGCCGGCGTGAACTGCGAACACGCGTGCCAACTCGGGACCGAGGGCGGCGGCCGACGACAGTGTTTCGCCCTTGATCTCGAACATCGTCTGCAACGCAGTGGCCGGATCGGTTGTAACGACCTCGTCCCAGCCGAGATCGTCGAGCCGCTGCGCGAGCGACCGGTCCGATGCCTCCGTCAGCACGTGACGCAGGCTCGTACG
>JAYURF010000280.1:0-4758 GCA_043756365.1 Acidimicrobiales bacterium | reverse complement strand
ACAACAGCGGGCACTGGACCCTCGACGGTGCCGAGACCAGTCAGTTCGAACAACAGGTGCGCGCCATCTGCGGGCTCACGCTCGGCAGCACCCGGGCGACCAGCCCGGCGGTGGCAATGGTCAACCTGCTCGGTGACCTGTGGGACAACGGCGAACCCGACTGGCAGGGCATGCTCGACGACCCGTCGGCGCACCTGCACCTGTACGGAAAATCTCAGGCCCGGCCGGGACGCAAGATGGGCCACCTCACGGTCCTGGCCGACGCGGCCGAGCTGGCATCCGAGGTGGCGCTAGCCTCCCGGGATCATGCTCGCCGGACCGTTCAGCTGGATCACTGACCTCACCGAACAGCTCGGCGATTGGGCCGGCAACTGGTGGTTCCTCGGCGTGATCCTGGTGATCGCCTTCGGCGACTCGATCGTTCCGATCGTGCCGAGCGAGACCACCGTGATCATCGGCGGCGTCGCGGTCAGCACCGGCGAGGCCCCGTACTCGCTGTGGATGGTGATCGTCGTCGGCGCATTCGGTGCGTTCATGGGCGACACCACTGCGTACGCGATCGGCCGCAAGTGGGCCCCGTCGTTCGAACGCCGTGCGGCGCGGCGCGTGAAGTTCGGCCGGCGGCTGGCGTGGGCGCACGAACAGATCGAAGATCGCGGCGGGATGCTGCTGATCACTGCAAGGTTCATCCCTGGTGGGCGCACGGTGCTCACGCTGTCGAGCGGAATCACCCGCCAGCCCCGGCTGTGGTTCATGCGCTGGATCTTCATCGCCGTGATCATCTGGGCCACCTACGCAGCAGGCCTCGCGTACATCGTCGGCAAGCCGTTCAAGGACAACCACACACTCGCGTTCTGGGTGGCATTCGGCACTGCGCTCGGGGTCAACATCGTGATCGAGGTGGTGCGCCACATCCGCAACCGCGGCAGTCACGCGGGCGAGGTCACCAGCGAACCCAGTGCCGAGTCGACCACCTGATCGACGAAGGCAAAACTTGTCGCCTGGCGGGAGATGAAGCGACGATAGAACAGCGGTCCGACCAGCATGCTGACGAGCGTGTCGATGTCGGTGTCCGCCGCAAGCTCGCCGGCGTCACGGGCGACGCTCAGCCGGGTGCGCAGCGGCAAGCGCCGCCGGGAAGCGAAGTCGACGGCGAGCGCGTGGCCGTGCTCGTCACGTTCGGCCACGTCGATCATCGCCGGTACCCACGGCGCGAACTCGTCGGTCGTCAGCACCTCGGCGAATTGACGCAACCAGCTCCGCACATCGGCCACAACACCGGCCCCGACCGGGATCGCAGGCGGTCCGGTGAGCGATTCGAACGCGGCGAACAGCAACGTCTCCAAGTCGCCGAACTGGCGGTAGAGCGTGGTCTTGGCCACACCGCTGCGCGCCGCAATCGCCTCCATCGTCGTTCGCCCCGCACCGAGCTCACGAATCAGCGCCAGCGCAGCATCAACGGCGCGCCGTCGGGAACGGACCGTGCGCGGATCGACACGGTCAGCCGGCTGGTGACGCACCGCTCGCCTCGTGATCTCCGCGAACCCCACCGATGCGGGAGACGACGACGATGGCAGCAAGGCCGACCAGCACGGCGGAGATGCGCAACGCGATCTGCGTTCCATCGACGAACGACTGGCGTACGGCGGCACGAAGCTGGCCGGCCGCCTCGGGGCCGATTGTTCCGCTGGCCCGGTCGGCGACAGCGAGAGCCCTGCCGACATTGTCGCGTGCGGCCTCCGCAAGCTCCGGCGGTAGCGACGAAAGTGATGGCGACAGCCGCCCGCGATAGATGCTGGTGACGATGCTGCCGACGAGCGCGATCCCGATCGCACCGCCCAGCTCTCGCGTGGTGTCGTTGACCGCCGAACCGACGCCAGCTTTGTGCATCGGCACCGATTGGACGATGCCGCTGCTGAGCGATGGCATCGTCATCCCGACGCCCGCAGCCAACACGACCAGCGTGGCGGCGATGTAGCCATAGCCAGTGTCCAGCCCGGCGAACGAGAACATCACGAGGCCGAGCACCATCGTGCCCATGCCCGCGCCGACGACTCGTTGCACCCCGTGTGCGGCGGCCAGGTCGGCCGAACGGGGCGAGACGATGATCATCGTGATTGCGAACGGCAGGCCGCGCACACCCGCCTGCAGCGGCGTGTAGCCCTGCACGTACTGCAGGTATTGCGTCAGCACGAAGAAGGTCGAGAACATGCCGAGGAACGCGAACGTGATGCCGAGGCTGCCCATCGCAAAGCGGGGAATGGCGAAGTAGCTCATGTCGAGCATCGGGTTCGTGGTCCGCCGTTCGTACGTGACGAACCCGACCAGCCCGGCAACGGCGACGACGAAGCCACCGATCACGAGCGCATCGGTCCACCCGCGCTCAGGACCCTCGATGATCGCGAACAGCAGGCCCGCGAACCCGACGATCGACAGCATCGCGCCGCCCGGGTCGAGCGCCGCGCCCACGCCTTCCTTCGACGTCGGCGCCAGCGCCGCGGTTGCGACGAACGCGACGACCGCAATCGGGACGGCGACGAAGAACACCGATCCGTACCAGAAGTGCTCGAGCAGGAATCCGCCCATCAGCGGGCCGATCGCCCCACCGGCTCCGGCGAACCCAGCCCATGTCGCGATCGCCTTCGCCCGTTCCTGCGGAGGGAACGACGACTGCAGCAAGCTCAGCGTGGCCGGCATGATCAGCGCCGCACCGATGCCCATCAACGCGCGCATTGCGATCAGCGAGCTGGCGGTGTCCATCACGGCCGACAGCGCCGATGCAACGGAGAACAGCACCAGGCCGATCAGCAACGCACCTTTGCGCCCGAAGCGATCTCCGAGCGCACCGGCCGGCAGCAGCAGTGCGGCGAAGACGAGCGCGTAGGCATCAACGATCCACAGGATCTGGGTGTCGCTCGGGTTGAGACTGGACTGGGCCAGGCTTGGGATCGCCACGTTGACCGAGCTGACCGTGGCGACGATGAGCACAAGACTGAGGCACATGGTGGCCAGGATCGCCCACCGCCGGTGGTACACCTGGGGGTCGATGCCGCCAAGATCGGCGGTGATGGGTTTCGCAGTCGTCGTGCTCATGGTGCTCCGTTCCGCTACGCGAGCGTAGCGAAATTTTCCTGCGGGAAACCGTCCGCGAACCCGGGCGTACGCTCGGCATCGATGCACAGCCATCTCGTCCAGCTCAACGTCGCCCGCCTGCGGGCACCACTCGACGATGAATCAACGCGCGGCTTTCGCGACGGTTTGGCACCAGTGAACGCCGCCGGCGACGCCGCCCCTGGCTTCGTTTGGCGCCTACAGACCAACGATGGCGACGCCACAGCAATCCGGATGTCGAATGATCCACTCGACATCGTCAACCTTTCCGTGTGGGAGTCGATCAATGCCCTGCGAAACTTCGCTTACGACGGTTTACACCTCGAGTACCTGCGTCGTCGCCGGAACTGGTTCACAGAACAAGGAAGCCGAACCGCGCTGTGGTGGGTGCCCGCCGGAGCGCTGCCCACAATCGACGAGGGGCGGTGCCGGTTGGCGTTCATCGACGAATACGGCGACTCCCCTTACGGCTGGCGATCACTCGGTTCGCCGACCACGACCCAGCAGCGCGAACTCGTCATCGTCGAGCATGCGCTCGCAGCCATCGAGTCGCGGGGTTTGATCGATGAGCTCGACGCCGAACTCGTGGCCAGCTCCGGGCCTGACGAGCAGATGTTCTTCTCACTCGGGGCCGGAGAGGTGGCCGCCGGCTCCGGACAGTTCCTGGTCGCATGGCTCGGCGGACAGGCGGTCGGCTGCGGGGCGTTCCGCATGCTCGGCAACGGCATCGCCGAGATGAAGAGGATGTACGTCCAGCCGGCGGTGCGGGGCCACAGGATCGGCGCAGCGGTGCTGCACGAACTCGAGGCGCGCGCCATCGCAGCCGGGGCGACGAGGCTTGTGCTCGAAACCGGCCATCGCCTCAGTGGTGCGTTGACGCTGTACTCGCGAGCAGGATTTACGCGGTGCACGTGCTGGGGCGAGTACGCGGATTCGGTCCACAGCCTGTGCATGGAGAAGCCACTCATCAAGCGTTGAATTTGGACCGACTATTTCGCTGCTTTCTCGTGGACACCTGAAGCGGTTCCGTCGACGACCTGAGATTGGTGACAGCTGCGACCCACAGACGTGTCTGATGTCACGTCTACGAAAGGCCTGGTGGCCGGGAGGCGGCGGGTTGTCGACGTGGCGGACTCGTTCGGGCGTGTCCTACGCTCACATCTCGAGCGATGAATCCGTGTTCCGGATCTCGTCGAAAACACTGGCCTCATCCCCCCGAAGGAGCCCGCATGTCCTCGCCGTTGCCATCGTCCAATCCCACGCGCCGCCCGTCGGCGTTCGCCCGCCTTGCCGGCGTATGCCACGACCGCCGGCGGTGGGTGGCCGGCGCCTGGGTCGGCGCGCTGATCCTGATCGGTGGATCGTCCGGCGCGATCGGCAACGGTTTCCGTGACGAGTTCAACCTCCCTGATTCGGATTCCAAGACGGGGTTCGATCTGCTCGACCGCGACTTCGGCGGTCAGGGAACGGGGATCACCGGCACCATCGTGTTCCGCGCCGACCAGGGCGTGACCGACGCCGAGGTGCAGCCGGCGATGGAGGCCCTGTTCGCCGAGGTCGCGACGATCACCAACGTCGACCGTGTGGTCGGCCCGTACAGCCCGGAAGGTGCCCGGCAGATCTCGTCGGCCGGATCGCAGGCCGGAA
>JAYURF010000279.1:0-4780 GCA_043756365.1 Acidimicrobiales bacterium | reverse complement strand
GTGATGTCGTCTCGACGGACGTGATTGCGCCAGTGGTCCACGCTCATCTCGAACTGCAGGGTTTCGGCGACGTCGTCTCGCCGGACCCTGCGGACCTGGCCCGTCGGGGTGTAGCCGAGGCGTCGCGTCACCCCGAGGGAGGCGGCGTTGTCAGTGAACGCTCCGGTCGTGGCGAGCGTGGCCCCGAGTCCGTCGAATCCGAGTTGCAGCGTTGCGACACGCAGTTCCCGGCCAAACCCACGTCCCTGGAACTCGAGCCCCAACCACGACCCTGTTTCGAACTGGCGCAGCATCGCAAAGTTGGTGGCGTCAAGGCTCGACGTCCCGATCGCGACACCGTCAGCTATCACCGCCAACGTGAGGTGGTACTTGGTCGGCGTCGTTTCGGCGCGACAGCGCCAGTACCACTGCAGCGTGTTTCGCTGCTGCTGTGGGGGATCGACATCGGTCCACGGGATCAAGAACGGCATGAACCCCGGGTCGTGGACGCCGCGAGCGGCGAGCCCGGCAAGTTCATGCGCCAAGGCGTCATCCACATATCGCAGCTCAATGCGAGGCGTCTCTACCCGAAGATCGAACAACGGCCACAGTGCCGCCAACGGATGTGTCATCTCGCCATTGTTGCCCGTCGACCCGTGCCCACGGCGGTGGTTTTCGCACCGACATCCGAGTGTGGGGGCGCCAACCCGAGTGTGGGGGCGCCACCCGAGTGTGGGCGACCCATCCGAGTGTTGAGCGCCCACACGGGTAGGCGCTCAACACTCGGATGGACGCTGTGGACTCAGATGACTCGCGGGGACTCGGATGGCGCGCGGGCTGCGGGGTTAGTAGGCGGGGGCGGGGGTGGTGCGGGCGGCTCGTTGGGCTTCGGCCATGGCGGCGATCTCATCGATCTCCTCGGTCGCAAAGCCGGCCATTTCGCGGAACTTGCGGGCCAGGCGGATGGAGGCCTCGCGGGTTTCGCCGCGGGCACCGCGGAAGTTGAACAGACCGTCGACGGTGCGTTGGAAGTCGAGCGCGGCCTTCTGCCGTTCGGGGTCGTCCTTGGTGACCTCACGCAGCCAGGTGCTGCCCATGCGGACGTGGGTGACCTCGTCGGCGAGCATCCAGTCTTCGGCGAAGTGCAGCACCGGGTCGTTCATCTCGGTCGCGAAGTCGCGCATGGTGGTGAACACATCGATCGCCAAACCTTCGAGTGCCCGGTTGACGCCAGCGAGGCGGAACACCGGATCGGGGTGGCAGGCGGCCTCGAACAACGTGACTGCCTCGCTGTACTCGCCGACGTCGGTGCCCATGTGCTCGCCGAGGACGAGGCTGATCTCGACGTGGCGGGCTTCGTCCCAGCACTGGCGGGCCATGTCGATCTTCATCGCAAACGGGGTCTCGTCGGTGGTGTAGTCGAACGCCGTGCGCCCGGCACCTTCGAGCGCCTGGATCTCGCCGACGAAGATGCCGTGCATCTGGCGGCGGGCGTTGTCGCCGCACTCCACGCTGTCGGGGTTCATCCGCCGGTCCTCGCCGATGTCGTTCGGTCGTTCATCGGCGAAGCGCTCGGCGGTGGTGATCCGCTTGAAACGGTTGTCGCGTGCGAGGGATGTGGGCGGCAGCTGCGTGCGCATGTGAAAACCGTACCTCACCCTGGTGGGGCGGCCATGATGGGGGAGTGCGCGTGGCATACACCTTGGAGCAGTGCTGGCACGACGTGCCCGGCGGAACCGCCGTCGCGGCGCTGCGCGTCGCCGAGGCGCTGGCAGCCCACGAGGACATCCGCCTGATCGGCGTGGCCGGTCGGCACCGGCACCTGCCCGACGATCCGTGGATGCCGACCATGCCGATCGCCCACCTTCCGCTCGCCGCCCCATGGCTGTACCAGACCTGGCTGCGCCTCGGTTGGCCGAAGGTCGAGCACGCCGCGGGCCACGTCGATGTCACGCACGCGACGGGCTTGATCCCGTGCCCGACCGATGCGCCACTGGTGGTCACCCTCCACGATGTGGCGTTCCTGCATGACCCATCGCACTTCTCCAAGCACGGAGTGCGCGTGTTCAACGCCAGCCTCGACCGCATCCGCCGCCACGCCGATCTGGTGCTGTGCAGCAGCCAGGCCACACTCGACGACGTGTCGGCGGCAGGCATCGCCGACGACAGGTTGCGGCTCGTCCCGCTCGGGGTGGACGTCGACCCTGCCCCCGCATCCGAAGTCGACCGGGTGCGGCTGCTCTACCGCCTCCCGGAGCGATACCTGTTGTTCGTCGGCACTGTCGAGCCACGCAAGAACCTGCGCGGGCTGTTGGCTGCGGTGGCGATGCTCGAAGATCCGCTGCCCGTGGTCATCGCCGGCGCGCAAGGGTGGGGTGATGTCGGTATCGACCCCAACTGCGACGCCCATTTCCTGGGCTTCGTACCCAGCGACGACCTCAACCCCCTGTACGCCGGGGCCGAGGTGTTCTGCTACCCGAGCGAGCGCGAGGGCTATGGTCTGCCGGTGTTGGAGGCGATGGCTCAGGGCGTGCCGGTGGTCACCAGCAAGGGGACCGCGACCGAGGAGACGGCCGGAGCGGCAGCCGTGTTGGTCGACCCGAAGGATGCGGGTGACATCGCCCGCGGGATCACCGAGGCGATCACCCGCCACGCCGAGCTGTCGGCCAAGGGTGTGGCCCGCGCCCACCGGCTCACGTGGGCGCAGACCGCCGATCGGACCGCCGCGGTGTACCGCGAACTGGCCCGATGACCTTGCTCGTGGGCGTGAACATGCTGTGGTGCGTGCCCGGCGCGGTCGGCGGATCCGAGCAGTACCTCGTGCGTCAGTTGGAAGGTGTGCGCTCGGTTGCCGACCGGGGCCGCCTCGATGTATCCGTGTTCGGGACCTCGGAGTTCAACCGGATGCACGCAGCGGCCCTGGCAGGAACTCGCCTCGTCAACGGTCCCGGCGACAGCCGCCGCCGCGCCGCACGGGTACTGCACGAGAGCACCTGGCTGTACCGGCACACCGGCAGAGTCGACGTGGTGCACCACGGGGGTGGCACCGCGCCGGGCCTCTCTCGGCACCCCTACGTGCTCACCGTGCACGACGTGCAGTACCGCAGCTTCCCCCAGTACTTCAGCCGATTGAAGCTTGCCTACCTGAACACGGCGATGCCGCGTTCGGCCCGTCGCGCCCGGGTGGTCACGGTGCCGTCGAACTACGTCAAGGGCACCGTCGTCGATGCGTTCGGCGTCGATCCAGCCCGCGTCGTCGTAGTGCCGCACGGCTATGAACCGGCTCTGTTGCGCGAACGAACGCCGGCGCCGGAGCTGCGCCAGCGGTACGGCCTCGGCGACGGGCCGGTGGTGGTGTACCCGGCGATGACCGCGCCACACAAGAACCACCGGTTCCTCATCGAGCTGATGCAGCGATCGTGGACCGACCCCGCGCTGCGACTGGTGCTGATCGGCGGAACCGGCCTGGCCGACGCCGCGGTCACGGCGGCGATCGCAGCTACCGGACCTGCCGCTGAGCGGCGCATCGTGCGGGCGGGGCGTGTGTCCGACGCCGACCGTAACGGACTGCTGGCAATGGCGGCCGCGCTGGTGTTCCCCAGTGAATACGAGGGGTTTGGGGCGCCGTTGATCGAGGCGATGGCGCTCGGCACCCCGGTGGTGTGCAGCGACGCGACCTGCCTGCCCGAGGTGGCGGGGAATGCCGCGATCGTCTGCCCACTCGATCTCGACGCGTGGGCCGACGCGCTCGATCAGGTCGCGCAACGCCGCACCGAGCTGGTCGCTGCCGGCATCGAGCGGGTCGCTGCGTACACGGCTCGCCGTTCCGGCCAGGCGCTGCTCGGCGCGTACGAACTGGCGGCATCATGAGCGCGGGCCGGCCGTTGCGGCTGGCGGTGCTGTGCCCGCACTTCGCCCCCGACACCGCGCCGACGGGCGATGTGATCACCCGGATCGTCACCGAACTCGCCGGCCTCGGCCACGAGGTGCATGTGATCACCTCGTTGCCGTGGTACCGCGAGCACCGCATCGAGGCTGGATGGACGGGCACGCGGGTGCGCCGCGAGCGGCAGCCGTGGGGGTCGATCACGCGCGTCGATCCGTTCCCTGGCGACGACAAGCGCAACCTGGTGCGTCGGGCGATCGGCTTCGCCGGGTTCTCGCTGCTCAGTGGCGCGGCGTCGTTGCGCGGTGGTCGCGTCGATGCAGTGATTGCCATGTCGCCGCCGCTGACGATCGGTCTGACGGGCTGGGTCACGCACCTCGTCCGCCGCGGCCCGCTGGTGTTCAACATCCAAGATGTGTTTCCCGACGCGGCAATCGAAACCGGGGCCATCTCCGGGCGATCGCTGATCGCTGTGGCTCGCTGGCTCGAGCGGGTCAGCTACCACCGCGCCGCGGCGATCACCGTGCTCAGCGACGACCTGCGCGACAACGTCGCCGCCAAGATGCGGCCGTCGCGCCGCGACCGGGTGCACGTGATCCCCAACTTCGTCGACACTGCGTTCATCGAGCCGGGCCATCGCATCACCCCCTACCGCACCGAGCTCGGCATCGGGGATGAACCGGTGGTGATGTACGCAGGAAACGTCGGGTTCTCGCAGTCGCTGGAACTGCTGCTCGACGCAGCGCGCGAGCTACCGGCGGTGACGTTTGTGATCAACGGTGATGGCGCGGCCGGCGCATCGCTGCGTGAGCAGGCCGCCGGGCTGGTCAACGTTCGCTTCGCCGGCTACCAGCCGAAGGATCGGCTGCCCGAGGTACTTGCCTCGGCCGATCTGCATGTGGTGCCGTTGCGCGC
>JAYURF010000278.1:0-1771 GCA_043756365.1 Acidimicrobiales bacterium | reverse complement strand
CGGGCCTTGGCAGCGAACTCGGCGTCGGCGATCTGGCCGCGCACCACGCCGACGAGATCGCAGTGTCCCTCGGCCAAGGCGCGCTCGGCTTGGAGCGGATCTTTGAACCGGCCGACGCCGATCACCGGCAGATCGACTGCCTTGCGGAACGCGCTGGGGATGAAGAGCGCGTAGCCCGGAGGCACGTGCATGCTCGCCTCGATCATGAACAGGCTCGCGGTAGCGACACCGATCGAGGTGTTGATGTAGTCGACCTTGCCGGTCGCTTCCACCAGCCGCGCCACGGCGACCGCGTCGTCGATGGTGGTGCCACCCTCGATCAGCTCATCGCCGCATAGCCGCACCCCGAGCGCAAGCCGGTTGCCGATCACCTCGCGGACAGCGGTCACGAGCTGAATCAACAAACGCGCCCGGTTCTCGAGCGATCCGCCGTAGCTGTCGGTACGGCGATTCGTTGCGGGCGAGAGGAAGCCGCGCACGATCGAGGAGTGGCTGCACTGCAGTTCGATGCCGTCGAACCCACCCTCAGCGCAGTGCTCGGCGACACGTTCGTAGCCGGCGATGATCTCGTCGATCTCGGCCTGATCGATGGCTTTCGGGACCTCGCGGAACAGCGGATCGGCCACAGCCGATGGCGCCCACACCGGCAGTCGTGTGTACATCGACGAGGCCTGCCCGCCGTTGTGGTTGATCTGGGCGAAGATCGGCGTGCGGTGGCGATGGACGGCGTCGGTGATCCGCTTGTAGCCGGGGATGACCTCGCGGTGGAAGCCGTGGATCAGCTTCTCGTACGGCCAGTCGGTGGGGTGAGTCGAGTGCTCCTCGGTGATGATCAAACCTGTACCGCCGGCGGCCCGGGCCGCGTAGTACGCAGCGTGCTGCTCGGTCGGCAGGCCGTTGCGGGCGTAGTTGGTGAGGTGCGCGCTGAACACGATCCGGTTGCGGGTGGTGATCGGACCAAGTTGGAGCGGAGACCACAGGTACCGGTACGCCATAGCCGCCAATCTACGTCGACGCGGCGCGACGGCCGAGGCCCCGCCGCCCCGCGCGTCGAGAAACCCACCGTGGCGGTGCGTTTCTCGACACGCGCCTGCTCCACATGACCCCGCGACGCGTGCCGGCAGCCAGAGTCCAGCCAACTCGATCCAAGTCCGCAAACGCTTGCCCTCGCTTCGGCCCAGTCGGTGAAGCAACTTGCTGCGCGGTCGGCACCATGACCTCGCAGTCGAAGCCTGGCAGTCGGCGGATGCGTTCGGCCTCGGGGCACGGTGGTCTTGCCTGACGTGCGACAGTGGGTAGATGGACGAACTTGCGGGGCGGCGGGTGATGGTGACGGCCGCGGCCGACGGAATCGGGCTGGCGATTGCACGGGCGTTCGTCGCCCGCGGCGCGTTCGTGCACGTTTGCGATGTCAGCGCCGAGGCCGTGGACAAACTGGGTTCCATACTCCCGGAGTTGATCGCCACGGTGGTCGATCTGGCCGATTCGGATGCGACCCGAGCATGGTGCGCGGCATCGATCGCCTCACTCGGGGCCGTGGACGTGTTGATCAACAACGCGGGGGTGAAGGGCCCGACGGCGCTGGTCGAGGATGTCGATCCTGATGAGTGGCGCTACTGCCTTGCCGTCTGCCTCGACTCTCATTTCCTGTGCGCCCGCGCGGTTGCGCCGTTGATGAAGGCGCAACGCGCCGGTTCGATCATCAACATCTCGTCGGTGGCAGGTCTCGTCGGTTACGGGATGCGCACTCCTTACGCCGCCGCGAAGTGGG
>JAYURF010000277.1:0-1772 GCA_043756365.1 Acidimicrobiales bacterium | reverse complement strand
TGTGATGCGATCCGCCTCACATCCGCCGTGTCTGCCGGGCGGCGGACCTCACTATGCGGCACGAAGCCGAAAAGATCCACTCAAGTTCAAATCAACGTTTGGCCCCGCGAATGCCACGAGAAGTGGCGCCGGCCAGAACAGATCCAGACGGTGGGCCACCCATCGCACCCGGGTTCGTCTGGAGTTCGTCTGCGGGCCCGCTGCGTTGTCGCGCTGCGGGTGGTGCCATGATCTGCTCGGTCGGCATCGAATCGAGTCAGGCCAACATTGAATCGGAGACGGGATGGTGTCATGAACGAGTTCACCGAGATTGCGTCGGGTTTGCGGTTCCCCGAAGGCCCGGTCGCGATGCCCGATGGCAGCGTGATCCTGGTCGAGATGTTCGCTGGGTGCATCACCCGGCTGCAGCCAGATGGCAGCAAGGAGCGTGTTGCTGACATCGTTGGTGGCCCGAACGGTGCCGCGATTGGGCCCGACGGTGCGCTCTACGTCTGCAACAACGGCGGGTGTTTCACCCCGATCGACATGGGTGGGCTGCTGTTCCCCGGGCCCTTCGATCCGGCCAACTACACCGGTGGGCGGATCCAGCGCGTCGACATCGACACGGGTGCCGTGACCGATCTGTACACCGAATGTGACGGCCGCCCGCTGCGCGCCCCCAACGATCTCGTCTTCGACGATGCGGGTGGAATGTGGATCACCGATCATGGCATCCGCGATAGCGCCGCCCGTACGAGTGACCTGACCAGCATCTACTACGCACTCGCCGACGGCTCATCGATCACCGAGGTGGTGCACCCGGTGGAGGCACCGAACGGGATCGGATTGTCACCCGACGGGACCAAGCTGTACTGGGCCGAGACCCACAGCGGGCGGGTGATGCAGCGCCGGATCGCGTCACCCGGAGTGCTGCAGCCGGAGATCCCACTCGACCCATCGGTCTGCCTTGTTGGCCTGCCTGGCTATCAGTTGCTCGATTCCTTGGCCGTCGACGGTGCCGGCAACGTGTGCGTGGCCACCCTGGTCAACGGGGGAATCACCATCATCGGCGCAGATGGCACCACGTTGCACGTGCCGACGGGCGATCTGCTGACCACCAACATCTGTTTCGGTGACCGCGACGGCAGCGGCGAGTACCGCGATGCCTACGTCACGCTCTCGGGCACTGGCAAGCTGATCCACATGCGCTGGCCGCACTCCGGTCTGCGCCTCAACTTCCTGTAGGCGATGAGGCGGGCGCAGCGCAGGTAGCCTTGCGCACCGATGGGGCAGCGCTTTTACGTCGAGACGTTGGGATGCCCGAAAAATCAGGTCGACAGCGACAAGTTGATCGGCATGCTGATGACCGACGGGATGCACCCAACCGATGATGTCGGCCTCGCCGACCTGGTCGTGGTCAACACGTGCGCGTTCATCGACGCGGCCCGACAGGAATCGATCGACACGATCCTCGCCCTGGAAGACCGCCGCAAGACCGGCGCCCGACTGGTGGTCACGGGATGCATGGCCGAGCGGTACGGCGACGAACTGGCCGAAGCGCTGCCCGAGGTAGATCAGGTCGCAGGCTTCGGTGTGCCGATCACCCTTGGGGCCAGCCGTGGTGGGAAGCGCTCCATCGCAGTGAGCGCGGCGCCGATCCCGTCGTTTGATCTGCTCAACCTGCCGCGCCCGAAGAGCACGAGCCCGTGGGCGTACGTGAAGATCGCCGAGGGTTGCGACCGGTCCTGCGGGTTCTGTGCGATCCCATCGTTCCGCGGTCCGCAACGCAGCCG
>JAYURF010000276.1:0-14318 GCA_043756365.1 Acidimicrobiales bacterium | reverse complement strand
GATCGTCGGGGTCGCTAGTGATCACGACAGAACCAGTCCGCGATGCGGTGACGGCAAGGTGGGCGTCGACGATGTCGGTGGTCGCTGACTTTGCCAGTAGCGCCCCGACCGCGTGAGCCTGCGCTGCGTCGAACGAAACGACGTTGCAGCCACGCAGGAAGCGTCGCAGCTGGACCTGGCGAGGTGAGCGGCTGACTTGAGCCACGACCGGTGCGGTCGTAACCGGAACCAGGCCCACTTCGAGCCTGGCGCGATGATCGGCCCACACCTGCCGGTCGTTGCGGTCAGCGGCGATGAGGACACCGGCGTCGTAGACCGTGGTCACGCCGACCGCTTGCGGGGTAAGGCGAGCTCTTGAGCAACCCGCTGTCGAGCGCTGGCCATCTCGTCTGATGTGAATGGACCGTTGAGGCGTTCCCACTCGGCGATGGCAGACAGCCCGTCGCGTACGACGAGTGCACGCCGGGCGGCCTCCGTCATCCAAGCCGACACGCTGACGCCCTCGTGTGCGGCAGCGCTGACGACGCGTTCGTGAACCTCAGGGTCGACGGTGATAGCGAGTTTGGGGGACGGATTCCCGCGGGGCATCCCAGAACAGTACGACCACAGTAGGAGACATGCAACCAGTGGTTGGTTGGCGAGTCGACACCAGCCTGATGAACGCGGGCAACGACGGGAGCATCGGGTTATGCCGCCGGCGTTCAGCGAATGCGGCGAGCGCGGCGAGCACCGCGACCGCTGCATATCGTTGGTCTCGCCGGCCACCGGTAATCGCCCGCAGGTCAGCGTTTTTCGAAAACTCTGAGTATGGACCGACCCCTGTCACGGGGTCGTGTGCAGGCGAGTGGTCAGCTGACTGGTAGGCCCAGGTTGCGAGCGATGATGATGCGCTGGATCTCACTGGTGCCCTCGCCGATCTCGAGGATCTTTGCGTCACGGTAGAAGCGGGCGATGGGGCTCTCTTCGATGAACCCGCTGCCGCCAAACACCTGCGTCGCAACACGGGTGGCCGTGACCGCTGTTTCGGTGGAGTACAGCTTGGCGATGGCGGCTGCGCGCGAGAATGGCCGGCCCTGATCCTTGAGCCATGCCGCCTTGTAGGTCAGGTTGGCGGCGTTCTCGACGGCGACGTCGAGGTCGGCCAAGGCAAACGCAATGCCTTGGTTGGCACCGATGGGCCTGCCGAAGGCAATGCGTTCCTTGGCATAGGCGACTGCCAACTCGAGACACGCCCGCGCGCATCCGACAGCCAGCGCCGAGATGGCGACGCGGCCGTCGTCGAGGATGGACAGGAAGTTGCGCAGGCCCGAGCCGGGCTGGCCCAACATGTTGCGGTCGGGCACGCGGCATCCGTCCAGCACCAGGCCGTGTGTATCGCTGGCATGCCACCCGAGCTTGCGGTACGCGGGTTCGACGGTGAGCCCCGGTGCACCGGCTTCGATGATGAACGTCGAGATGCCGTCGTCGGTGCGAGCCGTGACGATGATGATCGATGTGATCGGCGTACCCGAGTTGGTGATGAACGCCTTCGCGCCATCGATGACCCAATCGCCGCCGTCGCGACGGGCGCGAGTGCGCGTCGCTCCCGCGTCGCTTCCTGCATCGGGTTCAGTCAGGCCGAACGCTCCCAGGGTGCGACCGGCGACCAGGTCGGGCAGCCACTGTTGCTGCTGATCGGCGGTGCCGAACCGGAAGATCGGGTTGGCACCCAACCCGACGCCTGCCGACAGTGTGATGCCCATCGACTGGTCGACGCGTCCGATCTCTTCGATCGCGATGCACAGAGATGCGAAATCGCCGCCTCCGCCGCCCCACTCCTCGGGGAAGACCAAGCCGAACAGGCCCATCTCACCCATCTGTTCGACGACGTGCACGGGGAAGGTGTGGTCGTGGTCCCACTGCGCAGCGTGCGGCGCGACCTCGGCCTCGGCGAAGGCGCGGACGGCCTGGCGAAAAGCCTCGTGCTCGGGCGACAGATCGAAGTCCATCTAGTGCTCCTCTCGATGGGCAGCCGGTTCGAGAACCGCCAGCAACTGGTTCAGGGCGACGCGGTCGCCGACGTTGACGAGCACATCGCCGACCACGCCGTCGATGGCGGCGCGCAGGGTGTGTTCCATCTTCATCACCTCGACGACCAACGCCGGCTGGCCGGCGATGCCGCGAGCCGACATCTGTGCCTGGTTGTAGAAGATGCGACCGAAGTGTTCGCGGTCAGGAAAGACCTCGTGCTGCTCGGGCAGGAACGCTCCCGCGGACTCGACCAGGTAGATGCACGGCAGCAGGTCACGCACTGGCGGCCGCTGACCATGCCGATGCCGGTGATGATGCCCGCCGATGGCACCTCCCCGCCGTACATGCCGTGTGCCGCCATGGGCGACAGCTCCAGGAACGGCGAACCCGGATCGAGCAACGCGTCGACGCGTTCGCGTGGCAGCAACTTGCCACGTGCGGTGTGCCGTTCGCGCGCCCCCAGTGGCGCGCCTGCACGAGCGCGGGACATCTCGACGCGCAGATCTGCGACCACTGCGTCCAACGCCTCGACCTTGCATTGATAGCCGGGATCGGTTCGGTCCAGGCGGCTCGACAACTCTGGGATCTCCATCAATGCACGACGCTCCGGCAGTCGGTCCGTGGCGAGCGACGAACCATCGATCGACGGTTCGGTGCGGCCCCGAGCGCCTGATGCTACGTGACGCGAGCTTCGCGGGCCCAAGTGCCCGATAGGTGCGATGTGGATCGGGCTGCGAGTCGCCCGTCATCCGTGGGATGCCTGCGAACTACCGTGACACGGGTGAACTCGCCGCTCTACGACCAGCCGTTGCTCCCTCATCTCATCGTGCAAAGCCTTGCCGCGCACGCCGACGCGCCGTGCATCCATCTCGCCGGGCGTGTCGCGTCGTACGGCGAGGTGCAGCGACGGACCAGTCAACTGATCCAGGCCCAGCGGGCGCGGGGCGTGACACAGGGGACCCGCCTCGCCGTGTTGTCGAAGAACCGTCCTGAGGTCCTCACGAACCTGACGGCGTCGCTCGTCAACGGCTGTGTGCTGACGCCGCTGCACCCAATGGCCTCGCTCGCCGACCACGCCTACGTGATCGCCGATGCCGAGATCGAGTGCCTCGTCTTCGACGCCGACAACTTCACCGAACGCGCTCGCGAGCTCAAGGCTCAGTACCCGGATCTCAAGCTGCTCGGCTTCGGCCCCAACGACGTCGGCGACGACTACCTCGCGCTCGCCGACGAGTTCGAGCCGATGCCGCTCGTCGCCCCCGACGTGGATCCGGATGACCTGTGCACCATCGTCTACACGGGCGGCACGACCGGGCGGCCGAAGGGTGTGCTGATGAGCCATCGCGTGTGGCAGGCGATGACGTGGATCCAGATGGCCGAGTGGGAACTTCCCGAGGATCTGCGGATCGCGATCGCAACGCCGCTGTCGCACGCGGCGATGTCGCTTGTCGCGCCCGTGCTGTTGTCGGGCGGAGCGTTCTACGTGATGGAGTCGTTCGACCCGGACGGCTTCTTCGATCTCGTCGCCGAGCATCGCATCACCGCGACGCTGATCGTCCCGGTCATGTTGTACGCGTTGCAAGGGCATGCACGCTCTGCGACCGCCGACATGTCGTCGATGGAGACCATCTTCTACGGGGCGTCGCCGATGAGCCCGGCCAAGCTCGCCCAGGGGATCGAGGATTGGGGACCGATCTTCTTCCAGTTCTACGGGCAGACCGAGGCACCGATGGTCATCACCCACCTGAAGAAGGGCGAGCACGATCTCTCGCAGCCGGACCGCCTCGCCTCGTGCGGCCGCCCGGTGCCGTGGATGCACGTGGCCCTGCTCGACACCGACAACCGACCGGTCGCCCATGGCGAGTCGGGGGAGATCTGCACCCGGGGTCCGCTGGTGATGACCGCGTACAAGAATCTGCCCGACGAGACCGCGGAAGCGCTGTCGGGCGACTGGTTGCACACCGGCGACGTCGGCCGCTTCGACGACGACGGCTACCTGTACATCGTCGACCGCACGAAGGACATGGTGATCACCGGCGGCTTCAACGTGTTTCCCCGCGAGGTCGAGGACGTGATCAGCACGCACCCCGCCGTGAACATGGTCATGGTCATCGGCGTCCCGGACGAGAAGTGGGGAGAAGCGGTGAAGGCCATCGTCGTGCTCCAGCCGGGCCATCGGCCCTCTGACGCGCTGACCCGGGAACTACAACTACTGGTGAAGGACGCGAAGGGTTCGCAGCAGTCGCCGAAATCGATCGACTACGTCGACACCATCCCGCTCACTCCGGTCGGCAAACCCGACAAGAAATCGGTGCGAACCCGGTACTGGAACGACATCGATCGAGCCGTCTCGTAGGTCACCAACCGAGCTCGACTCACCGCACGCTTGCGTTGGTGCGGTGAGTCGAGCCCGAGGCCAGAGTTGGATCAGGGGGCCTTGCCGGTGGCGAGGTCGCCGACGTCTTCGAATTCGGTGGTCAGCGGGACGACCTTGCCGTTTTCGAGCTTGCTGTACACGACGCTCCGGTTGAACAGCCGGTTGTAACCCTCGAGGCCGTCGGTCCACTCCTTGGTGAAGTCAAGCACCGGAACCATGCCGTTCAGGTCGAGGTTCGACGTGGTCGACGCCGCTGCGTAGAACGACTCGGCCGTGATATCGCCCTCGATCGTCTCGGCGATTTGAGTGAACCCGACAAAGGCGGCCCAGGTGCCCATCCCGCCGAGCGAGTTGTAGTCCTGCTCGGCGGTGTCGAGCCCGGACTCTTCAATGGCAACCCGGTACTCCGCCCACGGCTCGGTCGAGATGTCGGGGTACATGCCAGCGATGATGTTGCCGTCGGTGGCCTCTTCGTTGCCGGCGGCCGAGATCTCGTTGAGGTTTCCTTGCGGGCCGAACTGTTGGGCCTCGGTGCCGGATTGTGCCCACGCGGTGTTCCAGGTGATGAACGGCGTCTCTGAGACGATGGTGATCACACAGTCTGCGTCGGTCGTGGCTTGGGCCACCTCGGCCGAATAGTCCTGGGCGGTCGGCGGCAGGATGATCACTTCACCGAAGGTCTTGCCGAGCGCCGTCATGGCGTTCTCCATCGGAGGAATGAAGATCTGAGCTCCGTCGATGATGACGGCGTTGATGTTCTCGCAACCATCGTCGACCGCCTTCTTGACCGCGCCGACCGCGTACATCGGTTGGTTCCCGATGTTGAACGAATAGGGACTCGTCAGCTCGGATGGTGTGATCGGGCAGCACGCCCCGAACCAGGTGATGCTGGATTCGGCGATCACGGGCACGATCGACTCGGCGAAGAACGTGAACGAGCCGACGATCGACACCATGCCTTCTTCGACCGCCTGCCGCGCGCATGTGGTTGCGACGGCCGGGTCGAACTGCTCGTCGCAGACGGTGACCTCGAGCGGCCGGCCGGCGATACCGCCGCGCGCGTTGATGTAGTCGGCATAGGCATTGGCGGTGTTGGCAATGTTTTCGTAGGTCGGTCCCGCAGCGTTGAGCGTGGTCACGGTCATGACCTTGATCGGGTCGCCGCTCGGTTCGGTGGCCGTGGACTCTGCTGTCGAGTCGCCGGTCGGCTCGGCGGTGGTTCCAGCGGTTACCTCGGTCTCGGCCTCCGGCGCAGGCGTAGTGGTTTCTTCGTCGCTGCCACACGAGGCGGCCAACAGACCAGCGACGGCGATCAGCGCCAGCTTGCGTCGCAACGAACGCCGGTTTTTAATAGGAGACATTTCACCCGTAGTAGACATCCTTTTCCCCCAACTGCACATATCGCGGACGCAGGCTGCGCACCGACAAAACGACAGTACATCGGATGCTCGCAAGCCCGAGGGCTGGACCGCTTCGGCTGCGCTCAGGTACGGCGTGGTCCTTGGCGGGACCGTCCGGTTCGGCGTTCGAATCGCAACGCGGTACCATCCCGGGCGCGTCAGCCGCTCTGATATTTTCGCCACCCGGAGTGGAAAACGCGAGGGGGACGATGAACGAAGTCATCAGATTCGCGTTGCTTGGCCTCGGCGTGGGTGCCCTGTACGCGTTCGCGTCCCAGGGGCTGATCGTGATCTACCGCGGCACCGGGGTGTTGAACTTCTCGCTCGGCGCAACGGCGATCGCCGGTGTCTTCATGCAGTGGGAATTGCAGCACGAGCAGGGTTGGCCGTTCCTGGCTTCGGCAATCGCTGGCGTTGTCTGGTCTGGGTTCATCGGGGCACTCACCCACTGGGTGGTCATGAGACCGCTGCGACGATCGAGTTCGCTGGTCCGAGTGATCGCCACGCTTGGTGTGCTGATCACGATCCAGGCGGCGGTGGTCATCCGCTACGGCTCCAACGCTCGTCAGGTCGACAGTTGGTTGCCAACGGACAGGGTGACCCTGTGGGGTGATGTCGGGATCACGGTCGACCGGCTGATCCTGCTCGTCATCGGAAGTGCCTCCGCATTCGGTCTGTGGCTGCTCTACCGGTCCAGCCAGTTCGGCCTCGCCACCGAGGCGGTCTCCGAAAGCGAGCGTTCGGCGGCAGCGATCGGATTGTCCCCCAATCGGATCGCGTTGCTCAACTGGGCGCTCGGGTCGGCGATCGCCGCCGTCGCCGGAATCCTCGTGGTGCCGATCATCACCCTGCAGGTCACGGCGATGACGGCACTCATCCTGGCTGCGCTCGCTGCTGCGTTGGTCGGCGACTTTCGATCCTTCCCCATCGCCACGGCCGCAGGGTTCGCGATCGGCGTCGCCCAAGCGCTGGCCGGACGGTTCGCCGACCAGGAGGGACTCAGCGCCTCGCTTCCATTTCTGGTGATCATCGTGGTCCTGGTGTTCCGGGGCCGCTCGCTGCCGCTGCGCGACCACTACCTGCAACAACTGCCGATGGTCGGCACCGGTCGAATCTCGTGGGCATGGGCACTGTTCGGCTGTGGTGCCATCGTTTTCGTGATGGTCACCAAGGAGGCGAAGTGGATCGATGCGATCACGGTGTCGTTGGGGGTGGCGATCGTGCTGCTGTCCATCGTGGTGCTGACCGGATACGCCGGCCAACTCTCACTCGCTCAGTATTCGATCGCAGGCTTCGGTGCATTCGTCGCCGGCCGCTTGGTCGCCGTGTTCGACATTCCGTTCATCCTCGGGCTCCTAGCCGGCGTCGCCGCCGCCGTGCCGCTCGGGCTGATCTTCGGACTGCCTGCCGTGAGAACCAGGGGGATCAACCTGGCGATCGTCACGCTCGGCCTGGGAAGCACGATCGAGCTGATGGTGCTCAAAAACCGTGACTACACAGGCGGAGTGCAGGGCACGCAAGTCGGCAACCCCGATCTGTTCGGCTACGAGATCGGCTCCATCAACCACCCGGAACGCTACGGGATCTTCGTGTTGGTCATGACGATGCTGGCCGTCGTTGTCGTCACCAACGTGCGACGTGGCCGCAGCGGTCGGCGACTCATCGCTGTCCGGACCAACGAGCGGGCAGCCGCCGCGCTGGGCATCAACGTGATGGTCGCCAAGCTCTACGCGTTCTCGCTCGCTTCTGCGATCGCCGCCCTGGGCGGCATCGTGTTGTCTTTCCGGCTCAGTTCGATCAGCTATCAGTCCTTCAGCAACTTCAACTCGATCACCTACGTCGGTCTGGCACTGTTCGGTGGGGTCGGCCAGTTGCTCGGCGCGTTCGTCGGTTCCACGCTGGCCACGGCGGGGATCAACCAGGAGATCCTGGAGACGACCTGGGATGGGGTTGGCAAGTGGACCCAGCTGATCAGCGGCATCGGGATCCTGCTCACACTCATCATCTACAAAGACGGTGTGGCCGCCCAGTGGGTCAAGATGTCCCGCTCCGTCAAGAAGACGAGGAAGTGGAGCCGGCCGTACACGATCGAACTGGCTGACGTGGCCGACCTACGTGCCGGCAAGGACGATCAGGCCCGAGTCCCGGCGCGGACGCTGACGGTCGAGGGCCTGACGGTGCGGTACGGGGCGGTGACCGCAGTGAACGATGCGAGTTTTCGGCTCGAACCCGGCGTCGTCACCGGCCTCATCGGACCGAACGGTGCCGGCAAGACCTCGTTGATTGATGCCATCAGTGGATTCACGGCGGCGGAGGGGTGCGTGCGACTCAACGACGTCGACCTGTCTAAGCAGCCGGCGGTCAAGCGCGCCCGTGCGGGGGTGGCCCGGTCGTTTCAGTCACTGGAACTGTTCGAAGACTCGACAGTGCTCGAGAATCTCAGCGTGGCCGCCGACCCGCAAGATCTCCGCTCGTACCTGGTCGATCTGATCTGGCCGACCAATCCGAAACTTCCACCCGAGGTAATACGAGCCGTCACCGAGTTCGACCTCGACGAGGACCTCCATCGCGACGTTCACGATCTCTCATACGGAAAGCGAAGGCTCCTGGCCATTGCCCGGGCGGTGGCGATGCATCCCAGCGTGCTGCTGCTCGACGAGCCGGCAGCCGGCCTCAGTTCGAGCGAAAGCATGGAGTTGGCACGGGTCGTGCGACGGTTGGCCGACGACTGGGGTATGGCCATCCTCGTGGTCGAGCACGACATGAACTTTGTGATGGGGGTCTGTGACCAGGTGGTCGTCCTCGACTTCGGCAAGGTCATCGCGTCGGGCTCGCCCGAAGCGGTCCGCTCCGATCAAGCGGTGATCGCCGCCTATCTCGGCGACGGGAGCAGCGACGAACCTGACACCAAGGCGGATCTCCAGTTGGCCTCGTCGCTGTCGTCCGGTTCGATCACAGGTGCTTCGCGATGACGGCGCCGTTGTTGGAAACCCGCAATCTCAAAGCGGGGTACCTGGGTCGAGAGGTCGTGCGAGCGGTCAACCTCACCGTCCAGCGTGGCGAGGTGGTCTGCCTGCTCGGCCCGAATGGGGCGGGCAAGTCGACGACGCTGCTGACCATTGCCGGTGAACTGGCACCGGTCGACGGGCTCGTCATGTTCAGCAACGTACCGACGTTCACACCGATGGACCAACGCGTCCGTGATGGCGGCATCGGCCTGGTCACCGAGGAACGACTGGTGTTTTCGAAGATGTCGGCACGCGACAACTTGCGTGTCGGCGGCGGGTCGGTCGAAGCGGCGCTGGCGCTGTTCCCGGAGCTCGAACCGAGGCTGTCGGTGCGCGGCGGAATGCTGTCGGGCGGCGAGCAACAGATGTTGGCCCTCGCCCGCGCCTTGAGTCGTAATCCATCGATCCTGCTTGCCGACGAGCTCTCGCTCGGCCTCGCGCCGAAGATCGTCGACCGGTTGCTCGGCGCGGTCCGCACAGCAGCGGACGAACGAGGTACGGGTGCCCTGATCGTCGAGCAACATGCCCACAAGGCGTTGAAGTACGCCGACCGAATGTACCTCATGGCGCGCGGCCAGATCCTGCTCGAGCTCACTGCCGCCGAGGCGCTGCAACGCCTCGACGAGATCGAAGATGCGTACTTGCGAGGGACCTCCGAAACCGAAGAGGACCACATCGAGCGGTTGCGTCAGAAGAACAAGAGAAAACAGTGGAAGCGCCAGCGCGTGAGAGAGCGCGAAATGGAACGGCTGACCGGAAAGATCGTGTCTACAAGGAGGGCAGAAGATGATGACCATTACTTCGAGCGGGAACGACGGCTGCGTTCCTGGGCAAAGCGCGTGCGGAGGTAGCTGACCATGGGTTACAGAACCTCGGAACTTCCCCCGGTCGAGCTCGACAAGTTCGCCACGCTCCCGTTTTTCGAACGGATGAAAATGCTCCAGCTCCACTGGGTGGAGTGCGGCTTCGGCACCCCGAAGCAGACGATCAACTTCTATGTGTGGAAGATCTTCTTCTACGGACTTTTCGGGTTAATCATCGCCGGCGCATTCACGAAAGGGCTTGAGTTCGACAACATCGCCGGATGGTGGGACGAACCGATCCTGTACCAAAAGCTGATGGTCTGGACGATCCTGCTGGAGGTTCTCGGGCTCGCGGCGACGTGCGGCCCGTTGGCCTTCCACTTCGATCCGCCGATCGGAGGCGTCCTGTATTGGTGGCAGAACGACACCATCAGGATTCCTCCGTATCCGAATCGCGTACCGTTCACCAAGGGGAACCGGCGGACGCCGTGGGACACCGGCCTGTACAAGCTGATCGTGTTCTGGCTCGTGATGATGTTGTTCCTCTCGGGCGACGTGGTCCCCGGCCTGCCAGCCGACTCGGCCGGCGTCATGCCGCAGTGGGCGCTGGTGACGTACTGCTGCCTGATCGTGTTGATGGCCTTCCGGGACAAGATCGTGTTCCTCTCGGCGCGCTCGGAGCAGTACGTGCCGACGATGCTGTACTTCGGGCTGTTCAGCAACTTCGTCGACATGGTCGTCGCTGCCAAGGTCTGCATCGTGGTGATCTGGATGGGTGCCGGCTTTTCGAAGTTGCAGCACGGTTTCTCGGCGACGGTGGCGATCATGGTGCAGAACACGCCCTGGATGGTGTCGCAACGGATCCGCAAGGCAACGGTCAGGGACTACCCGAACGACATCCGTCCATCGAAGCTGACCCACGCGCTCGGGCACGTCGGCGGTACCACATGCGAGCTGGTGATGCCTCTGGTGCTGTTGTTCTCGCCGTGGCCATGGTTGACCTGGATCGCGATCATCTCAATCTGGATGCTCCACACCTTCATCATCTCCACCATTCCGATCGCGGTGCCGTTGGAGTGGAACGTGTTCTTCATCTTCGTCGTCGCGTTCTTGTTCGCCAACTTCCCTGCCGGCGACGGGTACGGGGTGGGGGACATCAACCCGGTCCTCTTGGCGATCGTGGCGTTCGTCGCCCTCGCACCGATAGTGCTCGGTGCGCTTCGACCGCAGTACGTGTCGTTCCTGGTCGGGATGAAGCAGTACGCCGGGAACTGGGCGTCGGGCACGTTCTCGTTCCGTGACAAGTCGATGGAGGACCGGATCAACGAGCGGATCGTGAAAGCCGCCGACAACCAGATCGACCAACTCGATCCGCTGTTCGGCAACGAGATCTCGGAGATCTTCATCCAGAAAGCGGTTGCGTTCCGGATGATGCATCCGATGGGGCGCATGCACATGTCGGCTTTGATGCGTCACACCGACGGACTCGACGACCGGATCCAACGTGAGGGCGAGTTCGTCAGCAACGTCTTGACGGGCTGGAACTTCGGCGACGGCCATTGCCTCGACGAGCGTCTGATCGAGGCGCTGCAGGAACGCTGTCAGTACGAACCCGGAGACGTGATCGTCGCGTGGACCGAATCACAGCCGGCCTTCAGTAAGCGGGTGCAGTACCGGGTGATCGACGCCGCGCTCGGCACCATCGAAAAGGGGTGGTATCACAATGACGATGCCGCCCACGCACAGCCGTGGCTACCTGACGGCCCGATCCCACACACAGTCACGTGGACCCGCCCGGGATACGTGGCCCCCGGGGTTCCTCATCCGGGCAGCGGTGGCCGAGTCTGACCTCGGGCGCAGGCCCGAGGACTTCGTGAACCGGTGAGCCCGGTGAGCCCGTGAGTTCCGCGATCGTCGTCGGCAGTGGGCCCAATGGGCTCGCTGCTGCGGCGCTGCTGGCGCGCGCCGGTCTCGACGTGACCGTGCTCGAAGCCAGCGACGTGATCGGCGGCGGAACCCGCAGCTCGGAGATGATCGTTCGTGGCTTGGTGCACGACCACTGCTCTGCGTTCCACCCGATCGCTGCCGCGTCGCCGTACTTCGCCGGACTGGACCTGACCGGCGACGGGAAGCTCACCTGGTTGCAACCGACGGTCGACTGTGCCCACCCGCTCGACGACGGTTCGGCCGGTGCGATGTATCGGTCGATCGAACAGACCGCCGAACACCTCGGCAGCGACGGTCAACGTTGGCGTCGAGTGTTCGAGCCGATTGCGTCGAACTTCGGCGACCTATTCGCCGACGCCTCTCAACCGGTGCTGCGGGTGCCGCACCATCCGTTGACATTGACGCGCTACGGTGCCGGAGCGATGATCCCGGCGACCGTCGTCGGTCGGGTGTGGCGGACGGAACAGGCCAAGGCGCTCTGGGCCGGCGTTGCGGCGCATGCGTTCACCAGACTCGACCGTCCGATGACCAGCGCGGTCGGGATGATGCTGATCGCAGCTGGGCACGCCCAAGGTTGGGTGGTGGCCCAAGGGGGTTCACAGGCCATCGCTCGGGTATTGGCGACCGACATCGAGCGTCACGGCGGCAGAATCGAGACCGGGATACGGGTGAAGTCGGCCGACGACCTGCCGCCCAGCGACGTCGTGATGCTCGACGTGTCGCCGTCGATCGCCGCCGACATCCTGGGCGATCGGCTTCCGGCTCGCGTGCGCCGTTCCTACCGCCGGTTCCGTCACGGCCCGGGCGCGTTCAAGATCGATTTTGCGATCGAAGGCGATGTTCCGTGGAGCGCGCCTGCGGCCTGCCACGCCGGCACGGTCCATCTCGGCGGGAGCCTGGACGAGACCGTTGCCAACGAAGAGACCGTTCATCGGGGCGCGATGCCGGAGCGACCATTCGTTCTCGTCGGCCAGCAATACCTCGCTGACCCGACCAGATCGGTCGGCAACGTCAACCCTTTGTGGACGTATGCTCACGTGCCTCACGCGTACCGAGGCGACGCTACGGAGGCGGTCATCGGCCAGATCGAACGATTCGCCCCGGGGTTCCGAGATCGGATCGTCGGCATGGCGGTGCGCTCCACCACCGAGATGTCGGTCGACAACGCGAACTATGTCGGTGGCGACATCATCGGTGGTGCGTCGTCGATGACACAGCTCCTTTTCCGACCACGATTCGCGGTCGACCCGTACTTCACCGGAATCCCAGGCACCTATCTTTGCTCCGCGTCCACACCGCCCGGCGCGGGCGCGCACGGGATGTGCGGTGCCAACGCCGCCGCTCGAGCGCTGGCAAGATTGGGCTCTGACTTCACGCTTGCAAAGTGCTGAGCAACTCGTCGAGAATCGATGTGACCACGCCAGGGAGGAGACCTGCCAGATGAACCAAGAGCCTCGAGGCCCTGCGCGAAGCGGAGCGAACCGAGACGGACTTGCGGCGATCGCCATCGTGCTCTTAGCCGCAGCGCTCATCGCCGTCGTCGTCAACAGCATCGTCTAGCCACCCTTGGAGACGGTCAGTCCGCATGGTGTCCGGCGGATCGACAAGGCAGCCGGAGCCGCACCGCCGGCCACACACGACAAGGAGCACCGATGAACTTCGATGAAAGCGAACGGACACGCGAGCTGCGCGAACCGCTCGAGGCGTTCATGGACGAGTACGTGTACCCCAACGAGGATCGCTACTTTCGCGAGTCGATGGAGTTGGGCCCCTGGGCGGTATGGCCGATCGTGGAGGAGCTCAAGCCGCTCGCCCGTCGGGCAGGTCTGTGGAACCTTTTCCTGCCCGACAGCGGCCACGGTGCGGGGCTGACGAACCTGGAGTATGCACCGCTCTGCGAGGTCATGGGCCGTTCCCACCTCGCGCCGGAGGTGTTCAACTGTGCTGCGCCGGACACCGGCAACATGGAGGTACTCGCTCGCTTCGGCACCCCGGAGCAGCAAGCGCATTGGCTGCCGCAGTTGCTGGCGGGGGAAACCCGATCATCGTTCGCGATGACCGAGCCGGCCGTCGCGTCGAGCGACGCGACCAACATCGAGAGCTCGATCATCCGCGACGGCGACGAGTACGTGGTCAACGGCCGCAAGTGGTACACGACCAACGCCACCGATCCCCGCTGCGAGATCATCATCTTCATGGGGAAGTCCGATCCGCACAACCCCGACCGGCACCGCCAGCAATCCATGATCCTGGTCCCGAAGAACACGCCAGGAGTCGAGGTGATCCGACCCATTCCCGTGTTCAACTTCTACGGGATGCCCGACCGGGCGGCCGAGGTCCAGTTCACCGACGTCCGAGTACCCGTCAGCAACATCCTGTTGGGAGAGGGCCGGGGTTTCGAGATTGCCCAAGGCCGTCTCGGCCCGGGCCGCATCCACCATTGCATGCGGCTGATCGGCCTCGCCGAACGTGCGCTCGAGATGATGTGTCGACGCACCCAGCATCGGGTGGCGTTCGGACGCCCCATCGCCGAACAGGGTGTGACCCTCGAACGCATCGCCGAGGCGCGCATCGCGATTGAGCAGACCCGCCTGCTGACCCTGAAGACGGCTCACCTGATGGACACCGTCGGCAACAAGGAGGCCCGCCGCGAGATCGCGATGATCAAGATCGCTGCACCGAACATGGCCTGCAAGGTCCTCGACTGGGCAATCCAGGCCTTTGGCGGTGCAGGGACGAGCAACGACTTCGGGCTGGCGTCCATGTACGCAAC
>JAYURF010000275.1:0-1781 GCA_043756365.1 Acidimicrobiales bacterium | reverse complement strand
GTCGTGAATCGAGCGGTCGCTCGCGAGCTGCGACGTGAACGTGCTGAGCACGACCTCATCGTTCTGATTGCCGAGCGGCAAACCGATGATCACGACGAGATGAGCGATCTCGTTGCCGTTGCGTCTCGAACACCGCTCGACCTCGACTGATGCGATCAATCGGCATGGCTGATCTGGACCACCTCGGCATCCGGTCAGCGCGGGCTGCGCAGTAGCGATCCCGGCAGTTCGCCGGTGAACTCGTCGTCGGCGACGATCTGCACACCGTGCACGAAGGTGGCCCGGTAGCCCGACGCCCGCTGCACCAGACGGCGCCCTTGGGCGGGGAGGTCGAACGCCATCCTCGGCACCCCGAAGCGCAGTGCCTCGTAGTCGATCAGATTGAGATCGGCGCGCAACCCCGGCCGCACCACACCTCGGTCGCGCAAGCCGTACAACGACGCGGTCTGCTGGGTCTGGCGGTGAACCACGTACTCGAGCGGCAGCTTCGGGCCGCGGGTGCGGTCACGGGTCCAGTGGGTGAGCATGAACGTCGGCGTGCCGCCGTCGCAGATCGCCCCGCAATGCGCTCCGGCATCGCTGAGACCCATGCGCGTGTGAGGGTGTGCGGTCGCCTCGTAGGTCATCGACAGGTCGCCGTAGGCGTAGTTGAAGAACGGCGCGTAGATCATCCCGTTGCCGCCGGCGGCGGTCAACTGGTCGAGGATCACCTCCATCGGCGGCTGCCCGAGGCGCATCGCGAGCGCAGCGATGGACTGGTCGGCAGATGGTTCGTAGTCGATGTCGCCGCCGATGACCGGCCACATCGCGTTCAGGTTGTGCAGCACGATCTTGGTGAACAGGCCTCCGTCGTCGGGGACGTCGTGCACGATCCGGTGTCGCCGTTCAGGTTCCGCGAGGCGAGCCAGACGCTCGGTCATCGGCAGATGGGCGACCTCGGCGTACGCCGGGTGGAACAGCAGCGGATGGACGCTGCCGTGCAGGCAATACAGGATGCCGATCGTGCGGCCGGCAACCTGGGCGACGATCGGCAGGCCATCGGCATGCGCCACCTCGAGCAGGCCGAGCACCTCGCGCCACACTTCGGGCGCGGAGTTCGGCTGGTTGAGATTGACGCTCACCGGTTGACCGGTCAGGGCTGCCAGCTCGCGCATCCATGGCCACTCGGCGACCGGCACCAATGCGTGATCGGGGGCGAACTGGAACACCCCGTGGCCCGAGTCGCGGATCGCCTGGCCGATGCCGAGCAGCTCACGCGCGTCTGCGGAGGTGCCGGGAACCAGTTCGCCGTCCTTGGACCGGTGCAGCGGCGTACGGCTGGTGGAAAACCCAAGTGCGCCGGCGCGCAACGCCTCGCTGACGAGCGCCGCCATCGCCGTGATGTCCGCGTCGGATGCAGTCTCGTTGGTCGCGCCGCGTTCGCCCATCACGAACGCGCGCAGCGGGCCGTGAGCGATCTGCGAGCCGACGTCGATCGCCAGCGGCTTGGCTGCCAGTGCGTCGAGGTACTCGGGGTAGCTGGTCCAGCCCCATGTGATCCCCTCGACCATTGCGCTGCCGGGGATGTCCTCCACGCCCTCCATCAGCGCGATCAGCCAGTCGTGGCGGTCGGCGGCAGCGGGCGCGAACCCGACCCCGCAGTTGCCCATCACGACGGTCGTCACCCCGTGCCAGCTCGATGGTGTGAGCCACGGATCCCAGGTGGCTTGGGCGTCGTAGTGGGTGTGGATGTCGACGAAGCCGGGCGTGACCAGCAGCCCGTCGGCGTCGATGCTGCGCCG
>JAYURF010000274.1:0-4821 GCA_043756365.1 Acidimicrobiales bacterium | reverse complement strand
TCGCCCCCCGGGCGAGCGCGCAACCCTTTCAAACGTGAAGCGCGACGCCCCGCTCGCGGGCTTTCAGCACCAGATCGCGAAGCGGTGGGAGGCCGACGCCCTCAAGGGTCGACCGTATGCTGCTCTTCAACACCTCGGCGGCGTCACCGAGGAGAACGATCGTGGCGGTGTGGCCGACCTCGATCGTTCCGTTGACGGCGATGTGCCAGGGGATACTGGCCTTGGTGGGGTCGGCTACGCCGTTCGTTGCCATGTACAAAACGTGCATGCCTGCACCGTACGCCTCCGCCCGAGCAGCGTCAACGGTGGCTCCGCCCAGAGCCCTACGCCCCAGTGCCACTACGCTGCGCGGTCGTGCCTCGCCACGACAACCCCGACATCGAGACTGCCGGCGCGACCGACATCGAGATCGCCATCGTGACGATGCGGCTCGATGCCGCCCAGCCCGAAGCGCTGCTGTCGGTGCTCGCCAAGTACATCGTGCTGACCCGGATGCAGCCAGGATGCCGCAACGTCGACCTCTGTGCGTCGGTCACCCACCCGGGCCGTTACCTCATCATCCAGAAGTGGGATTCGGTGCACGCCCAGCGCGCGCACTTCGACAGCGACGTGATGGTCGAGATGGCCCGGGCGTGTACGGGGCTGTTGTCGATGCCGCCCGACATCGATCTGTGGGACGGGCCGAGCGCACACGACCTCGCCTGATGATCGCGCCAGGTCAGCCAACCCGGCTGGGTGACCTTCGCGAATTTGGCGCAGGCGATAGCGTGTGCTACGTGCCGCTCGGAGCGGCACATCACTCCTCGGAGGGTCAGTCCAGATGTCCAATCCATTTCTGAACGACAAAGCAGTCGCCAACGCAACCAACGCCGGGTGGGGCGCACCCGAGCCGTCCACTCGCGTCAGTCCGATCGATGACGGACCGATCTCGGGCTGGAGCTCGAAGGCTATGACCGTCAGCGGAACCATCAGCGCCACCGGCGTGTTGATGGTGCTGCTGCTTGCTGCGGGCGTGGTCGGCTGGATGAGCGGCCCCGATCTCGATGCGGGACGGACCGAGTTCCCACCGCTGGCCATCGTCGGCGTGATCGTCGGGTTCATCTGCGCCATCATCGTGTTCTTCAAACCGATGCTGGCCCGCATCCTCGGTCCGGTCTACGCGCTGGCCGAGGGCTTCTTCCTCGGTGCTATCTCCAAGGCGTACAACGAGATGCAGAACGGCATCGTCGTGCAAGCTGTCGGCGCCACCGTCGGCGTGTTCTTGGTGATGCTCGTGCTGTATCGCACCCAGATCATCAAGGTCACCGACAAGTTCCGCCGCACGATCATCGCCGCAACGATGGGGCTGATGGCGTTCTACCTGGTGGCGTTCGTGATCAGCATGTTCGGTGTCAGCATCGGGTTCTTGTCCGAGCCCAGCCTCCTCGGCATCGGTTTCAGCCTGTTCGCAGCCACCCTGGCGGCAATGAACCTCGCGCTCGATTTCGACTTCATCGAGCGCGGCGCAAAGCAGGGCCTTCCGAAGGGGATGGAGTGGTTCGCCGCCTTCGGTCTGCTGGTCACCTTGGTGTGGCTCTACCTCGAACTGCTACGCCTGCTCAGCAAGCTCAACCAGCGCTAGGTCCGGCCGAGCCGGCCGGTCATCACGACAGCGTGGCCAGGAACGCCAGCAAGGCGTCGTTGAACGCAGCTGGGGTTTCTTGCTGTACCCAGTGCCCACTGCCGGGGATCAACGTGGCCCCGCGGAACTCGGGCAGGTATTGCTCCATCCGCTCGATACCTGCCGGGTCGAGGGTCAGCACGGGATCGAGCGCCCCGCCGATGAAGCAGCTCGGCATCGTCACGTCGGCCGCCGACAGGTGGGCGGTGACGGCGGAATTGGCGTCGAGGTTGCGGTAGTAGCTCAGTGGCCCGAAGAACCCGGAATGGGCGAACTCGTCGGCGTACACCTGGAGGTCGGCGCTACTGAGCCATGGGCCTTCCGGCCCGGTGAAGGGCAGCCCGCCCGGCGCAGGCATTGCCGTCAGGAACCCGGTTCCCTCAATTGGCAGCGGCTCGCTCAGTGCGGTCCGTGCCCAGGTCGCGGCACCCGACACGCCGTACAGGGTGGTGGCCATGGTCACGCGCGGGTCGGCTTCCAGCTCGGCCTCGGCCGGGCCGAGGGGTTGGAAGTAGAGGATGTAGAAGAACTGCTCACCCACCGCAGCCTTCAACAACTGCGTCGGTGGGGCAGGCCAGTGCACGAACGGCACGCTCACCCCGGCGACGGCGCGCACTCGGCCAGGGTGCAGGCGGGCCATGTCCCACACGATCATCGCCCCCCAGTCGTGCCCGACGAAGACCGCGTCGTCCTCGTCATACGCGTCGAGCAAACCGGCGAGGTCGGCGGTGAGCGCGCCAATGCCGTACGCGCCCACCTCGCGCGGAGCGCTGGAGTGACCGTAGCCGCGCTGGTCCGGAGCGAGGACGTGGAAACCGGCATCGGCGAGCGCGCCCATCTGATGACGCCACGAGTAGGCCAGCTCCGGGAACCCGTGACACAGCACGACCGTTGGGTGATCCGGGTCGCCAGCTTCGTGCACGCGCAGCGTGATCCCCTCGGTCACCTCGATGTCGCAGACCCGTCCGTCGTTCATGCCAGCAGCCACCGTTGTCGGGCGCGTTACAAGAAGTAGCCGGTGACGTCGATGAGGAACTCGGTCGAGCCGCCGGCTCCGCCGGCCACGACGGTGAGCTGGCGAGTCGCATTCAGCGTCAAGATGACGCCGTTCGCCAGGATCTGCCCGGCGGCCGACCAGTTGATCGTCGACGATTCGACCGCAGTGTTACCGCCGGGGTTCACCGTCAAAAACCCGCTACCGGCGATGCTGACCACGGTGACGTTTGCGGCGACCGCGGTTGCTCCGGCCGGTACGAAGTTGGCCAGCGTGACTGCGCCGGTGGTGGGATCACGCTTGTCGGCGACCGAGATGGTGCGGGTCTGTGGTCTGGCGATCACGCCCTGTGCCGGTTGCGGGGCACGTGAGTCGAACACGCGGCCAGGCGACAATGCATGAAAGGCCCCGGCGGCGGCCGCTCCGGTGATCTTGCGCCACGTGCCCGGCGTGCCCGCCACGGTGCACCCCCACAGGTTGCCATCCGCGTCGCACACCAACTCGCCCAGCACGTGTGGATCGGTGCGTGCCCCGGGTGCGGTTCCGATTGCCTTCAGCTCGATGTTGGCGCGAGTCCCTTGGGCGTACACACCGGTCGATCCGGTTCCGGTGCCCAAACCGACGACCCCGCTGCCGGCCATGGCCGTGTAGCCGTACACGCCGTTGGCAACCGTTCGGTACGAGTAGCCGGCCACAGCCGCCGGGAAGCTTGACGAACCTGGATCTCCAACAACCAATGCCGATGGGGTGTCGCGGGCGATGAACAGGTTGGCGTTGGCCATCGAGCCGACCAGGGCGCCGGCCACCTGCGGGGCGAGGGCGTTGGTGTACACCAACCCGGTTGGGAGCCTGGTGGTACTGGTGGTCTCGACGATCCCGCTGGCGTTGAGGAGAGCCCCGTCGGCGGCTGCTGCCGGCAGCGCTCGAGTAGCTGCTGCAGCGACGGCACCCGCTGTCGCCGCGCCGGCCAGCTTGAGCATGCCCCGGCGTGACGACGTCGTCGGCGGGTCTGCAGCAGCGGCCATCCCGGTCACCACGCCGGTGAACGCGCCCGCCGGGGTGCCCGCCTGAGCGGCCGGGGTCGACAACGTGTCGAGCAAGGCGGTCAGCTCGGCGACCTTGGATTCAAGTTCGTGGATGCGGTCGTCGTTGTTCATGGGTTTCCTCCCGTGGGGTGGACATTGCGTCGGCGAGCAGTCTCGCGCAGGCCCACCCGCTCCCTCAATCAGCCCTGGACGCGAACGGGCACCGGCACGTTGTGCGCCGGTGCCCGTTCAGTACGTACTGAGCAGGGAGTGTCAGAGGAAGTAACCGCTGATATCGATGAGGAAGTCGGTCGATCCGGCACCGCCGGCCACCACGGTCAATTGGCGGTTCGTGTTGAGCGTCAGGCTCACTCCGTTGGCGAGCACCTGCCCCGCCGCGGACCAGTTGATCGTCGACGATTCGATCGCGGTGACGCCACCAGGGTTCACCGTGAGAAAGCCGGCACCGGACAAACTGATGATGGTGACGTTGGCGGTCACCGCGGTTGCTCCGGCAGGGACGAAGTTGGCTGCGGTGATGGCGCCGGAGCTTGGCTCGCGCTTGTCCGCCACCGAGATCGTCCGCCCCTGGCCACCCGTGAGCGGGCCCACCGAGGGCTGGGGTGCTCTCGAGTCGTACACGCGTCCAGGCGTCAGCGGATGAAACGAGCCGGCCGTTGAAGATCCAGCAAGCTTGCGCCAACTTCCCGGCGTGCCATCGGCAACGCAGGCCCACATCGTGCCGGTCGTGTCGCAGATGATCTCGCCCCGGAAGTGGAAGTCGGTGCGAGCGGTCGGTGCCGTACCTCCGGCAACGAGTTCGATGTTGGCCGCAACACCACTGGCCCAAACGCCAACCCCACCGCCGCCGAGTCCGATCCCGACGGTCCCGTACCCGCCGTTGAGTGTCACGCCGAGGAGCCCGTCACGCACGATCGGTCCGCCGCCGAACGCCGCAAGTGCAGTAGCCCCCACGTCGGCGGGAGTGAGTGTGACACCGCTGGTGAACAGAAAGCCCGGAGCGTCAGCGAAGCCGGCGTGGTGGAGCTGCGTTGGGAGGTTCTGGTCGATGTTCGCGATGCCGTTGTCAGCCGCCGCAGGCAAGACGTTGGTGGCGGTTGCAGCGATTGCCCCGACGGCGG
>JAYURF010000273.1:0-1785 GCA_043756365.1 Acidimicrobiales bacterium | reverse complement strand
AGGTTGCCGCCGAGTGCGAGCGTCCGGTGCTGCTGTTTTCCGGCGGGAAAGATTCCGTCGTGCTGATGCATCTCGCCCGCAAGGCGTTCGCTCCCGGCGGGATCCCGTTCCCGGTGATGCACGTCGACACCAGCCACAACTTCGACGAGGTGATCGAGTTCCGCGACCGGCTCGTCGCGGACTTCGGTGTCGACCTCGTGGTGGCCAGCGTGCAAGACGCGATTGATCAGCGCAGGGTTCCCGACCCGGGCCCGACGGGCTCGCGTAACCGCTTGCAGACCGAGCCGCTTTTGCACGAGATCGGGGTCCAGCGCTTCGACGCCGCGTTCGGCGGGGCGCGGCGCGACGAGGACAAAGCTCGCGCCAAGGAGCGAGTGTTGTCATTTCGTGATTCGTTCGGCCAATGGGATCCGAAGAACCAGCGCCCCGAACTGTGGCGGCTGTACAACGCGCGCGTCGGCGAGGGTGAACACCTGCGCGCATTCCCGATCAGCGACTGGACCGAGCTCGACATCTGGCGCTACATCGCGGTCAACGACATCGAGCTGCCGGCGATGTACTACTCCCACCGTCGTGAGGTGGTCGAGCGCAGCGGGATGTTGTTGGCCACCGGACCCTTCACTCCGGCGGGACCCGGCGAGGTGTCATTCGACGAGACGGTTCGGTACCGCACCGTTGGCGACATGACCTGCACCGGTGCGGTCCGCTCGCTCGCGTCGAATCCGTGGGAGGTGCTGGCCGAGATCGAACAGAGCCGGATCACCGAACGCGGCGCGACCCGTGCTGATGACCGCTTCTCGGAAGCGGCAATGGAAGACCGTAAGCGTGAGGGGTACTTCTGATGGAGTTGCTGCGCTTCGCCACCGCCGGGTCGGTTGACGACGGCAAGAGCACCTTGATCGGGCGGTTGCTCCACGACACGAAGAGCTTGTTCGACGACGTGATCGACGCGGTCGCTGTCACCACGGCCCGTCGCGGCGGTGAAGGACTCGACCTGGCGTTGGTGACCGACGGGCTGCGCGCCGAACGCGAGCAGGGCATCACCATTGACGTGGCCTACCGCTACTTCGCCACCCCGCTGCGGTCGTTCATCATCGCCGATACCCCCGGGCATGTGCAGTACACCCGCAACATGGTGACGGGGGCGTCGACGTCCGACGTTGCCGTGATCCTCGTCGACGCTCGCTACGGATTGCGCGAGCAATCGCACCGCCACGCCGCACTCTCAGCGCTCCTGGGTATCGACCACTTGGTGCTCGCGGTCAACAAAATGGATCTGGTCGACTGGTCGCAGGAGCGGTTCGATTCGATCCGGGCCGATTTTGCCGTGCTCGCCGAACGCCTCGGCGTGACGACGGTTGTGGCGATCCCGCTGTGTGCCCTTGACGGCGGCAACGTGGTCGACCCGGCACCGGGCACGCCGTGGTACACCGGGCCGACGCTGCTCCGCCATCTCGAGACGCTCCCCGTTCCCCAGCCGCTACTTGATCATCTCCGCCTCCCGGTGCAGATCGTCATCAAGCCGCCCCTCGGCAGCAGCACGTCCGGCGCCCCGGCCGGCGTCGAGCGGCGCTGGTACGCCGGATCGCTGGCGAGCGGAGCCCCCGCTGTCGGCGACGCAGTCGTCGTGCTGCCGTCGGGCATGCGCAGCCGGATCGCGGCCGTGGAGGGAACAGCTCCGGCGGTTCGGGTACAGCTCGCCGACGAAATCGACGTGAGCCGCGGTGATGTGATCGCTGCCGCTGATTCGCCGCCAGTGGTGCACCGCCAGATCACCGCCCGTGT
>JAYURF010000272.1:0-4829 GCA_043756365.1 Acidimicrobiales bacterium | reverse complement strand
ACACGGGGACCGCGAGTGGCGCGTCCTGGACAGCGAGGCGACGTTCGCCAGCTTCGATCGCGTCGAGCAGGTGGATGGCGATGTCGGCCACTTTCACGGTGTCGTCGGCGATGCCGAGCTGTGGGCCCATGGCCTTCACTCCGTCGTCGAGCATGATGTAGCAGAACGGGCAGGCGGTGGCCACGCGGGTGGCGCCGGTGGACAGCGCCTCGGAGGCACGCTCGTCGTTCACCTTCGTGCCGATCGATTCCTCCATCCACATCCGCGCTCCGCCCGCCCCGCAGCACATGCCCTTGGTGCCGTTGCGCGGCATCTCGACGATGTCGAGCCCCTTGATCGAGCCGACCACCTTGCGCGGCGCGAGGTACACGTCGTTGTGGCGGCCCATGTAGCAGCTGTCGTGGTAGGTGATCCGCTCAACGAGGGTTGCCTGGCTCACGTCGAGCCGACCGCTCTCGATCAGTTCCTCGAGGAGCTGCGTGTGATGGATGACTTCGTAGTTGCCGCCGAGTTGCGGGTACTCGTTCTTCAGCGTGTTGAAGCAGTGCGGGCACTGGGCGATGATCTTGCGCACGCCCATACCGTTGAGCATCTCGACGTTCGGCATCGCCAACATCTGGAACAGGTACTCGTTGCCGCTGCGGCGGGCGGGGTCACCGGTGCACATCTCGCTCGGCCCGAGGATCGCCACGTCGATGCCGGCACGGCGCAACAGCTTGGCCATCGCCTGGGTGACCTTGCGGTTCTTGTCGTCGAACGAGCCTGCGCAGCCGACCCAGTAGAGGTACTCGGCCGTCAGCGGCTCACCAGGATCCACCACGGAAACACCGTCGAGGTCCTTGGCCCAATCGCCACGCTCGCCCTGGTTCATGCCCCACGGGTTGCCCTGGTTCTCCATCGACCGGTACGCGGTGCCGAGTTCGGATGGGAAGTTGCTCTCCATCAGCGACAGGTAACGGCGCATGTCGAGGATCTTGTCGAGGATCTCGATGTTGACCGGGCAGATCTCGTCACACGCCTTGCAGCTCGTGCACGCCCAGATCTCGTTGGCGGTGATCCGCTCGAACACCGAGTTCGTCGAGATGGTGATCTCGGGCACGACGCCGAGCGGCGGGCTGACATGGCCGTGAGGGGCCGACGCGGCCATCACCTCGCCGACCTTGAGCACGATCTCGCGTGGATCGAGCGGCTTGCCGGTGGCGTGCGCCGGGCACACGCTCGTGCAGCGTCCGCACATCGTGCACGCATCCGTGTCGAGCAACTGCTTCCACGTGAAGTCCTCGACGACGCTGGCGCCGAAGGTCTCCAGCGAGGTTTCGGTCAGGTTCGGCATCGCCCGCATCGCGCCCTTGGGTCGCTCACGATCGCGGAGGTACATGTTCAGCGGTGAGGTGAACATGTGCCGCAACATGGTGATCGGCAGGATCGCCAGGAACAGCAGGAAGCTGACCACGTGGGCGATCCAGCTGACCTGATGCCAGAACTCGAGCCGGTCGAACGACATGCCGTCGAGCAGTTGGCTGAGCGGATACCCGATGAAGCTCCACTTCTCGTAGCCGGGCCGCTGGAACACGGCGATGCGGAATCCCTCGGCGAGGAACCCGGTGACGCCGATGAGGAAAAACGTGCCGAGGATGAGCGCATGCTCGGGCTTGGACTTGATCCGGATTCGGTACGGGCGTTGCACGTAGCGGCGCAGCGCAGCCCAGATGATGCCGCCGAGGAACACCACGCCGGCAAGGTCGGCGATCAGCGAGTAAGCCAGGTACGTGCGGCCGTGGAGGAACTTCAGCGCGACCGGCAATTGGTGATCGATCTCGAGCACGGTGGTGACACCGAGCAGCACAAGGAAACCGAAGTAGATCATCGAGTGCATCACGCCAGCGGCTGGGTCACGCAACAGCGTGCGCATCGAGGTGCCGGCGCGGAAGTCTTCGAGCCGCCGGCGGATGGTCTTGGGGGTGGTGCGGCGCCGGTCGGGCGCGCCTCGTTCCCAGTTCTTCACGCGGTCGGCGAAGGCGAACGCGCCCCACACCAACATTGCCGGGACCACGGTGTAGAAGGCGATCTGGATTGGGCCGGGGATGCCGTCGAACACCTCGCGTGAGGGTGTGTTCTCGTTATGCCATCCGGTGATCAGCGGCATCACACCCGACACGAGCGTGAACACACCCATGAAGCAGCCGATGGCGAGGACGAGTTGATGCGGCTTGAACCGTTTGCGACCGGGACCGTTGCCGGCCCCAGCGGTGGTGTGTTCAGCCGTGGCAGATGACGCGTGCGTGCTCATGACGGAGCGAACCATACCCGGCACGCGCCGTTGCGTTCATGTCCGGTGGGTGGCCCGGCCGCAGGTTAGCTGGTCACGAGCGTGGCGGCGGCGTGATCTGCGTAGATGGCCATGCTGGCCCGGTCAATGGGGTGGATGTGGAACTGGCTGGTTCGTGTGCTTTCGTTCAACAAGCGCCACGACAGCGTTCGTGTCGAGCAACAGCGTCACGGTAGATCTCGCCGACGATCGGCAGCGTCGTCGTCACGCCTCGCCTGTGCCAACTCCTCAAGCCACCCGGTTTCGGTCGCGGGCTCGGCTTCAAGGTCATCCAGCCAGGCCGAAACGGTGGCCGACCGATCGATGGGTGTGACCCTGCAACCTCAGCCGTAGTACTGGCGGTCCAGGTCGCGGATGCGCCCGGCGAGCGAGGCCAGCAGCTTGTGAGCCAAGGCAGGCACATCGTCAACGACGCTGAGGAACGTGCGCTGGCTGAGCAACAAGAACGTGCAGTCCGTCTCGCACATCACGGTCGCGGTGCGCGGCCCGTGGTCGAGCAGCGAGAGCTCGCCGACGATGGTGCCCGGCCCCAGCGACGCGACTTTCTTGCTGTTGCGTTTGACGGTCACGGTGCCGTCGAGCACCACGAACGCTTCCCGACCGGTCTGGCCCTGGTCGACGATCAGCGATCCGGCTGGCATCGACACTTCGTCACCGGCCTTCGCGATCTTCTCGAGGTCTTTCTGCGAGCAACCCTGAAAGAGCGGGACGATGCGCAGGTGGTCGACGTATGCCTTCTTGCTTGCCATGGTGGGTGATCATAGACCTGTTGCCACCACCGCTCGTACACTTGTGGTCCGGCCCCGATTCCGCTGGCCCGACAGGGTTCGCCGAGCCGTCGGACGAGCCTCGAGAAACGAGCTTGCCATGGCGCTCTCCTTGCCCCGACATCCCATGTTCGCCGGCCGCTCCGGCCCACTGCTGTTGATCATCGCCGACGGTGTCGGCATCGCTCCGGCGAACCCGAGCAACGCCGTCACCGAGGCGGACACACCGTCTCTCGACGGGTTGTTGGCGTCGGAGCTGTCGGCGTCGTTGCTCGCTCATGGCGTGGCGGTCGGGTTGCCCTCAGACGACGACATGGGCAACAGCGAAGTCGGCCACAACGCGCTCGGCGCCGGGCGGATCTTCGCCCAGGGGGCCAAGCTCGTCAACCGGGCCCTGGCCAACGGCAGCCTGTTTGCCACCGAGGTGTGGCGCACCGCCATCGAGCATGGCCGTCTGGGCACCATGCACTTCATCGGGTTGCACTCCGATGGCAACGTGCACTCCAGCAACGATCAGCTGTACCAGTTGCTCGAACGTGCGGCCGCTGTCGACGGGGTGCGCAGGGCGCGGGTGCACATCCTGCTCGACGGGCGCGACGTGGCGATGCGCTCGGCGCTCGACTACATCGCCCAGACCGAGCAGGTGCTGCACAAGATCAACGAGCACTACCACGCCGATTTCCGCATCGCCTCCGGCGGCGGGCGGATGACCATCACGATGGACCGCTACCAGGCCGACTGGGCGATGGTGAAACGCGGCTACGACTGTCACACCCACGGTGTCGGGCGCAGTTTCCTCTCGGCAACCGAGGCGGTCGAGACGATGTACTCCGAGAGCGATCTCGGCGATCAGTACCTGCCTGCGTTCGTCGTGGTCGACGACGACGTGCCGGTCGGAACGATGGCCGACGGTGATGCCGTGGTGCTGTACAACTTTCGCGGCGACCGCTCGATCGAAATCTCCCAGGCGTACGAGGACCCCGACTTCACCGCGTTCGATCGGGGCAGCCACCCTGACGTCTTCTTCTGCGGGATGCTGCAGTACGACGGCGACGCACTGGTCCCCAAGCACTACCTCGTCGAGCCGCCGCTGATCGAACGCACCATCAGCCAGTACCTGTGCGCCGAGGGGGTGCGCAGCTTCGCGATCAGCGAGACCCAGAAGTTCGGTCACGTCACCTACTTCTGGAACGGCAACTACTCCGGCTTCATCGATGAGACGCTCGAGACGTACGTGGAGATCGCGTCAGACAACGTGCACTTCAACACCGCGCCGGCGATGAAGGTGCGCGAGATCACCGCCCGCACGATCGAGATGCTCCGTTCGGGCACCTACCGATTCGGACGGTTGAACTTTCCCTCAGGCGACATGGTCGGCCACACCGGTGACCTCGGTGCGACGATCGAGGCGATGGAGGTGATCGACGAGTGCGTCGCCGAACTGGTGGCCGCGATCGACGAGCTCGGCGGGGTGCTGGTGTACACCGCCGACCATGGCAACGCCGACATCATGTTCACCGAGTCGGGTGGTGTCCGCTCGCCGAAGACCTCGCACACGCTCAGCCCGGTACCGTTTGTCATCCACGACTCGGGCTACGCGGGCGAGTACCGGCTATCGCCGCCCGCCGACGCTGGGTTGTCGCATGTGGCCTCGACGTTGCTCAACCTGCTTGGCTTCCAGGCTCCGGCCGACTACCAGCCGAGCCTGTTGAGCTTCGGATGATCTGCGACCG
>JAYURF010000271.1:0-4829 GCA_043756365.1 Acidimicrobiales bacterium | reverse complement strand
CGAGGGAACTGATCGACGAGTGCCGCGACGGTGAGGCCATGGGCTTCGGCACGGTGTTCTTGAGCGAACGGTTCAACATCAAGGAGATGGCCACGATCAGCGGTGTCGCCGGGGCTGTGACCGCCACGTTGCGAGTCGCCAGCGGGGTGACCAACCACAACACCCGCCATCCGCTGGTGACGGCCAGCCACGCGACCACCATGCACCGCCTCACCAACGGACGGTTCGTACTCGGCCTCGGCCGGGGCATGGACCGCATGTTCGACGCGTTCGGTCTCGCGCGCATCACGACCGCACAACTCGAAGACTTCGCCGGGCTGATGCGCCGGCTGTGGAACGGTGAGGTGATCTTCGGCCACGATGGCGCGGCCGGTGCGTACCCGGTGCTCGCCCTCGACCCCGATTTCCGCGAGGACATTCCGCTCCTGCTCAGCGCATTCGGCCCGAACTCGCTGGAACTGGCCGGCCGGTGCTTCGACGAGGTGCTGCTGCACACGTTCTTTACCGACGAGACGTTGCAGCGCTGTGTGAACACCGTGAAGCAAGCCGCCGAACGCGCCGGGCGCAATCCTGCCGCGGTGAAGGTGTGGAGTTGCTTCGCGACCGTCGGCGACTGGCTTGAGCCCGAGGTGCAACTGCGCAAGACCGTCGGCCGCCTGGCCACCTACCTGCAGGGGTACGGCGACTTGATGGTCCGCACCAACGGCTGGGATCCCGCCGTGCTGGCACGCTTCCGCGCCGACCCGTTCGTTGCCGGCTTCCGGAGCGCGCTCGACGGCAAGGCCACCATCGACGAACTGGAACACGTCGCCACGCTGATCCCCCCGGAATGGCTCGCTGCGGCGGCCACCGGTACCCCGGCGGAATGCGCCGCGGCGATCCGCCACCAGTTCGACCTGGGCGCCGACGGAGTGATCCTGCACGGGGCCGCGCCGTCGCAGCTGCGACCTGCGATGGAGGCGTACCGGGCGAGCTCCCCGCGAGTGGCTACCGGAGGTACGGCCGGTAGCCACGGGACTACGTTGTGATCATGGACCCGTGGCAGCAGCTCGTCGAGGGCATCGACTTACCGTTCCACCCCGACCTCGTCATCCCCGAGCTCCACGAGGTGCACCTGCCGATCCCGCGACCCGACGGCATCGCCAACGTCGCCGAGTTCGCCTGCGAGCGCGTTCGCGACGTGTTCGCCCCACACGTCACCCCGGGGATGACCATCGCCGTGGGGGCGGGTAGTCGCGGTTTGACCGATCGTGTCGGGCTGATGCGCGGCACCATCGACGGGCTGCGCGCACTCGGCGCCGAGCCATTCGTGGTGCCGGCAATGGGCAGCCACGGGGGTGCCACAGCCGAGGGCCAGCGGACGATGCTCGAGGCGTTGGGAATGACCGAGGCGTCGCTCGGGGCCGAGATCCGCTCGACGATGGAGACCGTCGAGGTGGCCAGAACACCCGACGGCATGCCGATCTATCTCGACCGTCATGCGGCGGGGGCCGACCGCATCCTGCCGGTCAACCGCGTCAAGCCACACACCTGCTTCAAAGGCCCGATCGAGAGTGGTTGCACGAAGATGGCGGTCGTCGGCTTCGGCAAGCAACCGGGAGCTGCACAGATCCACTCGTGCGGACCCGTCGAGATGCGCGACCGGTTGCTCAATGGCATCGATGCACTGCGTGCCACGGGCCGGTTGCTGGGTGGAGTGGCCTCGCTCGAATCCGCCAGTGGCGAGGTCGTCCGTGTGGAAGCGCTGACCGCCGATGAGGTCGGCGGCGAGCGCGAACGCGTGCTCACCGATCACGCCCGTGATCTCGTGCCACCGTTGCCGTTCGCGCAGATCGATGTGCTGATCATCGATCATGGCGGCAAAGACATCAGCGGTACCACGATCGATCCCAACGTGACGGGCCGGTTCTGGGTCCACGGCCTCGACGATCTGGCGTCGCCGACGGTGTCCACGATCGTGCTTCTCGGGATCACCGAGGTATCGGGGGGGAACGTCTTGGGGATCGGCTTCGCCGACTTCATCCCGGTCTCGGTAGCTCGCCAGATCGACTTCGCCAAGACCTACGTGAACTGCTTCACCGCCGGACCGAGCGGGGTGCGCCGCAGCCGGCTGCCGATGGTGCTGCCCACCGAAACCGACTGCGTGAAGGCCGCACTGAGCATGTGTGGCCGGGGGATCGACGAACCAAAACGAGTGGTCCGGATCACCAACACGTTGCATCTCACCACGTGTTGGGTGAGCGACGCGCTGCTTGGAGAACTACCCAAAGAACAGCTCAACGGATAGGTGAGCTTGGCTGCGGGCAGGACGTGGCCGTCAGCTCCCGAACGGGAAACCCAGATCGGGCGCCGTCAGCATCGGGCGGAATGGCACTCCTGCTGCCGTAGCCATCGCCGCGCAGGTGCCGCCACGATCGACGATCGCGATGATCATCACCGGGTCGGCGCCGAACGCGCGAACCGCCTCGACGGCTTCCATGATCGAGGTGCCACGCGTGACCGTGTCTTCGGTGATCACGACCTTGGCGCCTGGCCGTAGCGCCCCGGCAATGCGACCCGTCATGCCGTGATCCTTGGCTTCCTTACGGACCGTGAAGCTCGACAGGTTCCGGCCCCTCGTGGCCCCGATCGCGGCGACGGCGTATGCCACCGGGTCGGCTCCGACGGTGAGTCCACCGATGGCATCAGCTTCGTCGGGGATCAGGGCGAGAGCGACGTCAGCCATCAGCACCACCCCATCGGGACGGCATGCGGTCTGCTTGGTGTCGAGGAACCAGGTGCTCGTCGCACCGGACTTCAATGTGAAGTCGCCGCGTTTCACGCTGTGGCGCAACACGTGGTCGCGCAGCGCGGTCCGAGCGGGATCCAGCGGGGGAAGTGTCATCGGCCGTTCACGGTAGCTGGGCGCGCCACAACGGGTCGTGAATCCTTTCGCCGGCGGGTGAGCGCCAGCGTGCGGTCGCCAGGGTCGCGCTACCCTCATCGCCCGTGACCGAACGCTTGGCCCGCACCCTCGTGTTCGTGGCCAATGCCGCGGTGCTGATGCTGGAGATCCTCGCCGGGCGGCTACTGGCACCTGTCGTGGGCGTGACGTTGGAGACCTTCACCGCGATCATCGGGGTCGTGCTGGCGGGCATCAGCTTCGGCGCATGGATTGGCGGCGTCCTTGCCGATCGACACGACTCCCGCAAAATGCTGCCGCTCGTGTTCGTGTTCGGCGGGGCGGCCGCGATCGCCGCGGCACCAGCAATTCGCTACCTGGCTACGGCCGGGTGGGGGGGCGGGGCGCAGTCCACCATCGTCCTCGCCGCCATTGGTTTCTTTGCCCCAGCAGCGCTGCTCAGCTCGGCGCCACCGATGGTGGTGAAGCTGCGGCTGGCCTCGGTAGCCAACACTGGAGCGGTCGTGGGCAGCCTGTCGGCGATGGGCACGGCCGGATCTTTGTTCGGCGTGTTCATCACGGGTTTCGTCCTGATCGGCGAGGTGGCGGTCACGCCGATCCTGATCGGGGTCGGAGGCGCCATGGTGGCGATCGGACTGTTGCTGGGCGCTCGTCTGAGGACCACCCGACGCGATCACCTTGCCGCCGCGACATCCATCGCAATCGTTGTCAGCGCATTGGCGATCAGTGCTCCCAATCCGTGTCAGGTCGAGACCACGTACTTCTGTGCGCGCGTCAGCGTCGACTCGCGCCTGCCGACCGGCCGGTTGTTGACGCTTGACGAGCAGCGACACTCCTACGTCGACCTGGCCGATCCGCGCAACCTGAGGTTCAGCTACGCGCGCATCGTCGGCGACGTCATCGACCTGGTGTCCCCACGCGCCGCGGCCATCGACGCTGTGCACGTCGGTGGGGGCGGGTTCTCCCTCGCGGGTTACATCAGCGCCACGCGGGCCGGCTCGACCAACACCGTGCTCGAGCTCGATGGGGGCCTGGTGTCGATCGCCGAACAGCGTCTCGGATTGGTGCTCGATGCCGACACCACCGTGCACATCGGCGACGCGAGAGTGCAGATTCGGTCGCTGCAAGAGTCCAGCGCCGACTTGGTGATCGGCGACGCGTTCGGCGGCCGCGCGGTTCCATGGCACCTGACCACGGTCGAGTTCCTCGACTCCGTAAAAGTGGTGATGCGCCCCGACGCGGTCTACGCGATCAACCTGATCGACAGCTCGCGGATGGCATTCGTACGCGCTGAGGTCGCCACCCTTCGGGCCCGGTTCACGTTCGTCGCCGTCATCGCTCCACCGCAGCGAATCGCCCGAGCGACCGGGGGCAACGTGGTGATCATCGCCAGCGATGCGGAACTACCACTCGACGATCTGCGCCCGGCAAGCGCCCTGCACGGGAACACGGTCGTCAGTGAGACGGCGGAGTTGGATGCATTTGTCGGCGGTGCGTCGGTGTTGACCGACGAGTACGCGCCGGTCGATCAGCTGATGGGCTGAATCTCGTCGGCGGGAGGTGGACCGGCGGGAGGTGGACCCGCGGGAGGCGGGCGACGTTGGCGAGCGAGAACCTCCTGCGACAACGTCGCCACATGGGTGCCGTCAAGCGCGAATACGTGGCCGATCGCCAGACCTCGCCCGCCGACATGGCCGTGGCAGCTCACGTCGTGGAGGTGCCAGGCATCCATCCGCATCGGCCGATGGAACCACACCGTGTGATCGAGGCTCGCCGTGAACCCATCGTCGGGCTCTGCACCGAGCGCCGAACGCACCGAGTCGGTGGGTAAGTCATCGGACAGATACGCGAGCCAGCAACGATGGACCAGCTCGTCGTCGCCGATTGGATCGGTGACGCGCATCCACGCCGCCACCCGACCAGCACC
>JAYURF010000270.1:0-1787 GCA_043756365.1 Acidimicrobiales bacterium | reverse complement strand
CGCCGGCGGTCATGGCGATGTTCGGTCGTACGTTCGCGGTCATCGGGAGTTCCTTCAAGTATCGGGCGTCAAGTGTCAGGCGTTGGCGGTCACGAAGGCGTCGAGCTCGTCGAGGAATCGCGCCTCACTCACCGTGGAGGCACGAATGAGGTGGCCGACTTCGGGAAAGTCGATCACCTGAGCGTGCGGCGTTGCGGCTTGCAACACAGCGGTATCGCCGGGAAGGAATGCGGCACCGAACGCCTCGCTGGCAGCCAGCACGGTGACGGGGCAGGCGAGCGGTTTCGCGGCACTGAAATCGGCGAAGATCGTGCCATCGATGGCCGCGTCCAGCCCCGACGGGTCGAACCGGTACAGCTGCATACCGCGAGTGCGGACGTGGCGCGGCGTCAGATGATCGCCGACGACGCCGCCCATGGGGGACGGGCTGTTCGTGGCGAGGTCGAGGTACGCCTCGAACGGCGCGCCTTGATCGCGAAGCTGCACCAGCGCCTCGCGTAACATCGTAAACACTTGCGTGAAGTTCGAGGCTGCGAATGCGGCCGGGTCACCAAACGACAGCGGTGGATCCTCGAGGAACAGTGCGCGGACGAGTGGGTGAGCAGCGTGCCCGAGGTGCGAGGCGGTCATCCCGCCGAGCGAGTGACCGACAACGATGGTGGGCCGCCCGATCTGGTCGAGCACTGCCGCCGCGTCGGCGGCGTAGTCCTGGATGAGATAGGTGCCCGGTGCCCGGTCCGATTCACCGTGACCACGAAAGTCGAGCGTCCAACAGTCGAATCGGTCGCCGAGGCGTTCGGTCGATTCGAGCCAGCTGTCACGACACCCGGTAATGCCGTGAAGGAACAGCACCGGTGTCGCCCCCGTGGCATTCGACCGGGTGCACGCCAAGCTGATCGAACCGTTCTGGACCCACAGATCTGTCATCTGCGGCACCCTAATTGGTCCGCCATGCCAGGATGTTCGGTTGTGAGCAGCATCGTGGTTTCGGAACTGGAGTACGCGCCACCAGGGGTGGACTCGTTGTTCTTCGACGTCGGTTTCGGGGTCGCGCCGGGGGAGCGGGCCGCTCTCGTGGGAGCCAACGGTGTCGGCAAGAGCACGATCCTGCGGATCCTGTCCGGCGAGTTGGAGGCCGACGAGGGCGAGTTCGCGCTCGGCGGCACCGTGTTGTGCATGACTCAGGACGTCGGCATGTCGCGGCCCACCGACACGTTGCGCGATCTGTTGATCGAGGTCGCCCCGACGGCATTGCGCGAGGCCGGTCGGGCGATGGTGATCGCCGAACGGGCGATGTATGAAGGCACCGACGACGGCATGCAGTACGCGGAGACGTTGACGCACTGGGGGGACCTCGGCGGTTACGAGCTCGAGTCGCAGTGGGCCGCGGCGGCACGGCGCAGCGTGAAAACCCCGGTCGAGGACTTCCACACCCGGTTGGTCAGTGAGCTCTCCGGGGGCGAACGGAAGCGGTTGGTGCTCGACTTGTTGCTCACCAGCAACGCCGACATCTTGCTGCTCGACGAGCCCGACAACTACCTCGACATCCCCGCCCGGGTGTGGTTGGAGGAACAGCTGCGGGCGTGCAAAAGCACGATCTTGATGGTCAGCCACGACCGCACCCTGCTCGAGCGGTCGGCCACCAAGATCATTGTCATAGAAGGCTCGGGGGCGTGGGTGCACGGTGGCTCGTACGTGACGTTCCCCGACGCCCGCGCCCGACGCCAAGAGTTGCTCGGCGACGCCTTGAAGCGGTGGAACAACGAAGAACGTCGCCTGTTCCAGCA
>JAYURF010000269.1:0-1788 GCA_043756365.1 Acidimicrobiales bacterium | reverse complement strand
AGGCGAAGAACACTCTGTCGGCGCTGGTGAGCGAAGTCGATTCGGTCGGCGAACGTGTGGTGATCACCGTTAACGGAATGCCCGCTGCGGTGCTCCTGGGCTCTGATGACTACGACGCGCTCATCGAAACGATTGAGTGTCTCTCCGATCCGGAGGTCGCCGATGCGATACGCGCACACCGGGCTGGCGTTGCCGACATGCAGCCCTGGACGCGAGAGCGTTGACCTACACCCTCGAGGTTTCGGCACAGGCGCGCCGTCAACTCACCCGGCTCCCGGCCAAGACGTAAGGCGCCATTGTCACTTTCATGGAGGGTCCGCTGGTCGACAATCCTCTGCGGCTCGGCAAACCACTGGTCGATGAGTTCGAGGGCTATCGATCGGCCCGGGTTGGGGTGTTTCGAGTTGTGTACTCCGTTGATGATGTTGTGTTGGTCGTCGGCGTGGCGGCGATCGGACATCGTGGGTCGATCTACGGTCGCCCACTCGGCTGATGGCCTTGCGACCGGCTGTGCGACCGGCAACGGTTGGAGGCGCCGCGGTAGGGTCGGCACATGACGATGCCTGCGACCCCCCCGGTACACGCCGCCTCGCCCGCACCCGCGCCGGCCACGCTTGGCGAACTGCGCGCCTCGGGCTGGGAATCAACCCCGGTCAAAGAGGAGATCCGCCGCAACGCGGTGCTGCGGATCGCTGCTGGTGTGCCGTTGTTCGACGGTGTGGTCGGATACGAACACACCGTCATGCCGCAGCTGGAGAACGCACTGCTGGCCGGCCACGACGTGATCTTCCTCGGTGAGCGCGGCCAGGCCAAGTCCCGGATGATCCGCTCACTCACGGGATTGCTCGACGAGTGGATGCCGATCATTTCCGGCAGCGAGATCAACGATGATCCGTACTCGCCGGTCAGCCGCCACGCCCGCGACCTGGTTGCCGCCGAGGGCGACGGCACACCGATTGCGTGGGTGCATCGCAGCACCCGCTACGGCGAGAAGCTGGCCACGCCCGATACCTCGATCGCCGACCTGATCGGTGAGGTCGACCCGATTCGCGTGGCCGAGGGCCGCTACCTCAGTGACGAACTGACGTTGCACTACGGACTGGTGCCGCGTACCAACCGCGGCATCTTCGCGATCAACGAGATCCCCGACCTTGCCGAGCGGATCCAGGTCGGTCTGTTGAACGTGCTCGAGGAACGAGACGTGCAGGTGCGCGGCTACAAGATCCGGCTACCGCTCGATGTGATGCTGGTGGCCAGTGCCAACCCGGAGGACTACACCAACCGCGGCCGGATCATCACCCCGCTGAAGGACCGCTTCGGCAGCCAGATCCGCACCCACTACCCGCTGGATGTCGACACCGAGGTGGCAATCATGCGCCAAGAAGCCCGCCCGGCTTCGGTGGGTGATGTGCAGGTCAGCGTGCCCGACTACCTCGAGCGCGTGGTCGCCACGTTCTCGCAGATGGCCAGGGCCAGCAGCCAGGTCAACCAGCGCAGCGGCGTCAGCGTGCGCCTGTCGGTCAGCAACATCGAGGTGCTCGCCGCCAACGCGTTGCGCCGCGGGTTGCGTGCAGGCGAGCGGAGCGTGGTGCCTCGGGTGTGCGACCTCGATGCGCTCGCTGCGTCGTCGAGCGGCAAGATCGAGATCGATTCGCTCGAAGATGGCCGCGACGGGGTGATCCTCGAGAACCTGATCAAGGGTGCGGTGCTCACCGTGTACAAAGAGCGGGTGACGCCCGATCAAGTGCGCGACGTGATCGCCGCGTTCGAAGAGGGCGAGGTGGTTGC
>JAYURF010000268.1:0-4841 GCA_043756365.1 Acidimicrobiales bacterium | reverse complement strand
CGAGACAGCGCAAGATCGGCTTGGCGAACGCGTCGCCGACGATCGAGATGCTGTTCACCCGCTCGCGCTCGATCGTGTCGAGCAGATCGACCGGGTCGAACTTGCGGCTGGTGAGGGTGATGACACTGCCGGCGAGCACGAGGTTCCACATCGCATTGAAAGCGCCGGTGCCGTGCATCAGCGGGGCGGCGGGGAGATTGCGGGGGCCCGGTTTGGCGATCCGCGCATCGAAGCTGTCCCAGCCCGGTACCGGCGGCAGTGGGTTCTTCGACGCTGCGTCGAGGCTGCCGACCACGTCGTCCTGTCGCCACATCACGCCCTTGGGCATGCCGGTCGTACCGCCGGTGTAGAGGATGTACAAGTCGTCGGGCGAGCGCCCCCACGGTGGATTCACACGTCCCGCCGATTGGGTGGCGGCCGTTTCGTACGGTGTCGCCCACGGCGGGCAGGCGCCGGACCGGTCGTCGACCCAGATCCACGTGCGCACCAGCGGCAGGCGGTCGCGCAGCACGTTGCATCGTTCGGTGAACGTGCCGTGGAAGATGACCGCAACCGCATCGGAGTTGTCCCACAGGTAGGCGAGCTCGTCGTCGGTGTAGCGGTAGTTGGTGTTGATCGGCACGAGCCCGGCCTTGTACATCGCGAACATGCTCTCGAGGTACTCGGGGCAGTTGTAGAGGTACTGGGCGACCTTGTCCTGATGCGTCGCTCCGGCGGCGAGCAGCGCGGCCGCGAGACCGTCGGCACGCCGGTCGAACTCGGCCCAGGTTGTGCTGCGATCACCGTGGATCTGGGCGGTGGCGTCGGGGAACCGGTCGGCGTTGTGCTCCCAAATATCGGCCAGGTTCCATCCGTCGCTCGTGCTCGTCACGCCCGGCACGGTAGTGGCTCGGCCCGAAACTCGTGTCAGCGCGCCGGTGTCAGCAGGCCGATGTCAGCGAGGTGGTTCAGCGGAGCGGCCCGGAGCGCAGGCGGTCCATGGCTGCGCCGACCGGGTCGGTGTCACCCATCGCCGACCACATGCTTTCCACCCACCACGTTGCGCCGGCATCGGCCCAGGCGGCGGGGGAGTGCTCATGGTTCGATCCCTCGACGACGATCTCGAACGGGCGCTCGCTGATCCGCCCGCTGCGTACGGCGGCGGTGCGCAGTTCGTCGAGCGTGCACTGCCTGGCTGCGCCATCGTCCATCACCTGCGGGATCAATCCGTCGCAGCCGGCCGCCCTCGCCATCGACTTCTCCGAACCCAGCGCGCCGACGCACCAGATGGGTACGCCACCCGGCCTGGCGGTGTGGGCGATGGTGGGGAAATCGCACGGGCTGATCGAGTAGTGGGTGCCGTCGTGGCTGAACGGCTGCCCCTTCCACAAACCACGCAGCACGGCAAGCCCTTCGTCGAGAAGCTCGGCGCGCACCTTGCGGTCGACCACCTCACCGAAGCACTCGTACCCGGTGTCCGGCGCACCGAGGCCCACCCCGAGGATGACCCGCCCGTTCGACAAGCGGTCGACCGTGGCCACCTGGCCGGCTAACTCCCACGGCTTGCGTCGCGGGAGCGGGGTGAGCAGCGTGCCGAGCTGCAGCGTGGAGGTGGCGCACGCGGCGACGGCAAGCGAGACCCACGCGTCGACCCCCCACAACGACTCCCACACGAACAACCCGTCCCAGCCATGGCGTTCGGCTGCGCCTGCGAGTTCGCCGATGTCGGTGGCGTCCGCCCACGGCACCACGAATCCGAACTGCATCGGGCGGTCGCGAACGGTCATGGCAACAGTCTCGCGTGAACGGCGGGACGCCGCTGACAGCAGCCCCTCGAACGGGACCGCCGCCGGTTGGGGGTCGGTACAGTACGGCGATGGACTTCCAGATGCCGGCGCCCGACGATCCGCGGCGCGAAGCGGTTCGCGAATGGCTTGCCGATCATCCTGCGCCGTCGGGGCGGACGCTCGCCGAGTCCGGGTACGTCGCTCCGCACTGGCCTGCGCCGTGGGGGATCGGCGCCGACCCGATCCATCAGCTGATCATCGACAGCGAGTTGAGCGCAGCGGGCGTGCGCCGCCCGACCAACCCGATCGGGATCGGCTGGGCCGGCCCGACGCTGCTGTATGCGGGAACGCAGGAGCAGAAAAATCGGTATCTGTTCCCGATCCTGTCCGGTGCCGAGTTCTGGTGCCAGCTGTTCAGCGAACCGGGATCAGGGAGTGATCTTGCCAACCTGGACACGCGGGCGGTGCGCGATGGCGACGAGTTCGTCGTCAACGGCCAGAAGATCTGGACCAGCGGCGCCCAGTACGCGAAGTTCGGCATCCTCATCGCACGCACCGATCCGGACCTACCCAAGCACAAGGGGGTCTCGTACTTCGTGTGTCCGATGGATGCGCCGGGCATCGAGATTCGCCCGATCACCGAGATGACCGGCGGGCATACGTTCAACGAGGTGTTCTTCACCGATGTGCGCATCCCTGCGGCCAACCTCGTCGGTGACCTGAACGACGGCTGGAGGTTGGCCAAGGTGACGCTCGGCAACGAGCGTGTCTCGCTGTCGACCGGTGGCGTGCTGTGGGGCAACGGGCCGACGGCGATGGAGTTGATCGAGTCGATCCGCGAGCTCGAGCCGGAGGGTGTTGCCGATCCCCACCTGCGCCAGCGGATCGCCCAGGTGTACATCGAACACACCTTGCTCGACCTCATCCGCCTGCGCACGTTGACCGCTGCGTTGAAGGGCGCACAACCAGGCCCCGAGGCGAGCATCCGCAAGATCCTCGCTGACGAGCACGGCCAACACGTGATGGCCTTGGCACGCGACATGGTCGGCGCGAGCGCGCTGCTGACCGGCGGCGACGGGATCGACGCGTTCGTGCCCGGCACCGACACGTTGGGCCTCGGCCCCGATAAACCCGAGGGTGGGCTGATGCATCCCGGCTGGTATGACGGGTTCATGTTCAGCCAGGCGCTCACCATTGGCGGAGGGACCGGCGAGGTTCAGCGCAACATCGTCGCCGAACGTGTGCTCGGCCTGCCCCATGATGTCAATGTGACCGCGGGGATGACCTGGGCAGAGGCCCAGCGCCCGGATTCCCAGCGCTCCGGCCAGCGGGACTGAGGAGCCGCGCGATGATCGATCTCGTCAGGGCCGCGCGCGACGTTGCCGACCTTGTGGAAGCTCACGCCGATGCATCCGAACGTCAGCGCAAGATCCCCGCCCCGGTGGTGAAAGCACTGCGTGATGCGGATCTGCTGCGAATGTGCGTGCCCGTCGCGTACGGCGGCCCCGAGGTCGATCCGTTGTCGATGGTGCAGGCGATCGAGACGATCTCGGCCGCTGATGGTGCCGCGGGATGGTGCACGATGATCGCCAGCACCACCTCGTCGCTGAGTGCGTTTCTGCCGCCGGAGACGGCGAAGGAGATGTTCGCCAACCGCCGCAACGTCAGCGGTGGCGTGTTCGCCCCGAACGGCACCGGCTGCGCGGTCGACGGCGGGTGGAGGGTGTCGGGCGCATGGAACTGGGGCAGTGGCACGCAGCACTGTCAGTACATCGTCGGTGGCACGCGCCTCGACGACGATTTCCGGTTGATGTTCTTCGATGCCTCCGATGTGCGCATTCACGACACCTGGCACACCAGCGGGCTGCGCGGCACCGGCTCGAACGAGTTCAGCGTGACCGAGGTGTTCGTGCCCGCCGAGCGGACGATGAGCGCCCGTGGTGCCCGCCCCACGGTCGAGACGCCGCTTACGTCGTTCCCGACGTTTACCCTCCTGGCCGTCGGGGTCGCCGCGGTTGCGCTCGGTCTGGCCCGGCGGGCCATCGACGAGTTCACCGAGCTGGCCGTCGACAAGCGGCCCCAGTTCAGCCAGCGCACCATCGCCCAGGCGGGAACAAATCAAACCGACCTCGCCCGCGCCGAAGCACGTGTCCGGGCGGCGAGGGCGTTCCTGCTCGGCGAGGTCGCCGATGCGTGGGAGGGTGCCCTGAACGGCGACGGGGTCGAGCTCGATTCCCGCGTGCGCATCCGCCTCGCCGGCGCTCACGCGGTCGAGTCGTCGATCGCGGCGGTCGATTCGGTCTACACGATGGCCGGGGGTACGGCGATCTTCGACACCAGCCAGTTGCAGCGCTGCCTGCGCGACATCCACGTTGTGTCGCAGCACATCATGGTGTCGCCCCGCCTGTACGAAACCCTCGGCAAACACCTCTTCGGAGCCGAGATCGACTCGTCCACGATCTGAGCGAGGACCGGCCGGTCAAGCGATCACGGGCTGCTCGGTGCGACCGTGATCTCCGGCCAGGTTTCGGTGCCGCGGTGGGCGAGCCGGATGGCGGCCCAGGTGGCATCGTTGTCATAGCCGAGGGCCCACAGGGCCACACCGTGCAGGTTGCTGCGATGAGCAAGCGCGGCGCGCAGGTGCACCGCCCGGTCGCCGAGGAAGCGCACGGTTCGCTGCACTGTGCAGGTGGCCGTGACGCCGGCTGCGTCGGTACCGCTGAGCGTGTCGGTGTAGTCCAGCGTCGACTCACCCGTGGCCTCGTCCCACGCCGGCACCAGACCGCGCTCGGCGATCATGGTGGTCAGTCGCTGCGTGGAGATCACGTCATTCGCGGGGGTCTGCTCGGGCGGGCACGTGCCGGTCACGGTGACCACCCAGTCATATCCGTAGACGGGGATGCCGAGGTCGATCTTGTCGGCCGGCACCAGCGCGGTGATCGCGGTGACGAGGTCGCGAACCCAGTCGATCGGGGCGACCGGACCGGGGCCGCTACCGAGGGTGGAGTAGTCGTAGGCCATCACCCGGATGCGGTCGACGATGCCGCCCATCGCCGCGTAGTCGTACACCCAGTA